>JBKQTS010000236.1:0-5301 GCA_052143075.1 Syntrophobacteraceae bacterium
GGCGCCCCGTCATTTCCGGATTGCCCAGCGCCGCACCGAAAGGTGGCGCGTACAGTTTGGCGCCCCGTCATTTCCGGATTGCCCAGCGCCGCACCGAAAGGTGGCGCGTACAGTTTGGCGCCTCGTCATTTCCGGATTGCCCAGCGCCGCACCGAAAGGTGGCGCGTACAGTTTGGCGCCCCGTCATTTCCGGATTGCCCAGCGCCGCACCGAAAGGTGCAGGAAATCAAGGGTTTGCGCGGAGGCGTACATGGGTACCGCCTCTGGTCGTGGACAGGTCAGGGATAGCGTCGAGATTTTGCCCATGCCGCCACCGAAGGTAGCGGCGAATCTGGCCGGCGGTCCCACCGCCCCACCGCCGAAGGCAGTGGCCAAGTTGGCTGGCGGTCCCACCGCCCCAAGGCGGAAAAGGACTTTTTTGACGTCAAAGAATCCGGACGGAAACTAATTAATCACACCTGAATATCCAGGGAGATGGGCCAGTGTCGGATCCCCCTCTCATTGACCAAAAACCCTTTTCCAGGTATTCTTCTACCGCATGGAATAAATCCGCCACTTTTTGAGATGGGAGAGCGAAATGAAGATAGTCTGTCTATTTGGAAGTCCAAGGGAAAACGGAAATAGCGCCACTATCGCAAAGCGATTCTGTGACACTGCTGAAAGGTTTGGGACGGAAATTCAGACCTTCACGCTGAACAAACTCGAATTCAGGGGCTGTCAAGGATGCATGGCGTGCAAGACCAAACTCGATAAATGCGCCATTGAAGACGATCTGACAGCCGTTCTGGAGGCGGTCCGTGAAACCGATCTCCTCGTGCTCGCAACTCCTGTTTACCTCTGGGATGTAACGAGCCAGTTGAAGACTTTCTTTGACCGGACTTTCTCATTTTTCGTGGCTGACTTCAAGACCAACCCGAATAAATCCCGCCTTGCACCGGGGAAGAAACTGGTTTTCATTCAAGTGCAGGGAAATCCCGATGAGAGCATGTTTACCGATATCTTTCCGAAATTTGACTACTTCTTCAAAAGCTATGGTTTTAGTGACAGTCATCTCATTAGAGCATGCGGGGCTCGAGGGCGCAGGGAACTTGAAGCATGCCGGGACGCGTTAAGGTTGGCTGAAACAATGGCTGAGAGTCTGTGTAGGCCTTGATTTAAATCGAAAGATGTCGTATTGATCACCAAGGCTCCCGGGAGCCTCGCATGACGGTCATCAGTCGATTTCGCTCACTCCTTTAAAGCCTCAATTTAACTGGGTTGAGACAACATTTCACAAATTCTCACACAAAAACGGAAAGGGCTATAGTCCACTGACCATAACCCCTGGATTTCTCAGGTTGCCCCCGGCGTGACTCGAACACGCGGCGCCGAGATGAGGTATTCGGAACAGCGAGGATTTTCTAAAGATGTAAATAGCCGCTAATGAGCGCGAAATGATTAAATCACAGTCGTTACGAATTTCTTTGGGCCAAAAACAGAAGGGCCGGAAATTGCTTCTCCAGCCCTTTGAATTCCTTTCTTGATAAGCTGCTAGAGCTTTTTGACTCTTACGGCTGAGGGACCTTTGGCGCCCTGCTCAATTTCAAAGCTGACATGATCACCTTCAGCAAGGCTCTTAAAGCCCTCCCCTTCGATGCCGCTATGGTGAACAAAGCAATCTTTTCCACCATCTTCGCATGTGATAAAGCCGTAACCCTTTTTGTCATTGAACCACTTTACTGTACCTTGCACCATCTTTTTTGAATTCCTTCTGTAGGTGTTTGTGTTTAAGACCTTGATCAAAAATCGAACACAAATGGATCGGCCATTTAGAGCAAACACTTTAATGTAAATTTTAAAGCTTAATCTACCCCCCAGTCAATGCCCATACCATTTGTCTTGGCGGAATAAGCTTACATAGGGAAAAGCTCACATTTCGCACCCAGACATCACAACCTTTCGGCTGAGGCTTCACAAACCTCCCGGGATAGAGGACAAAAGCATTTCCGGCATAAGTCCTAATCGAATTGCGGAATATAGGACCTTATGGTTCGAACCATGCCACATCAAGAGGGTTTCGTGTAGGCAGGCGGCGATACCTGTATTTTGGATAGCCCGCGATCAAGATTCCCGTAATATTTCTACCCTCGGGGATTTTAAGGAACTGAGAAAAAGCGGGGAACTCCTGTGCGCATAACTGCGCATAGCCGACCCAGCACGTGCCTATCCCAAGCTCTTGGGCATATAGCTCGACATATTCCAAAGAAAGGACCGTTGATAACCCATAATTATCACTGTTTTCACTACCACTGATGAGTCAGATTCTACTCCCTCCATCCTTGGCTTACTAGAAAATCCACAAAGCTGCGAACGTCTTTGCCTGCATTAGCCACGGTATAGAGATAATACGGACGTCTGAGTGGATAAGTTCCATTCCTTATTGTGGCCCTCGATGCGCTAACCGGCAGCGAGTGTTCATCTTTTCTGATCTTCAGGCTCTTGGTTCTGGCCGCAGGGCCGGGGAATGTGTCCCGCATTCTGACGTAAGCTATGGAGCCTGCTGTTTCTGCAACCTTTTTAATTATCCCTGGGAAGTCCGGTAGTGTAATTGCGCTTTTGGTAATGGGAGCTCCGCCGAGGATGTCGTTCTCCACAAACAATAACGTGCCCGGATGCTTCTCGCCCGATTTGAAAACTGTAATGGCTTGATCTTTCCCGCTGATATCCTTCCAGTTGACGATCTCACCGGTGAATATCTTTCTTACCTGGTCTATCGAGAGTTCATTTATCGGGTTCTGCTGATCGGTAATGATGACTATCCCGCCGTATCCTGCCAAATGTTCGTCGAGTTGAAGCCCCTTGACCTTTGCCGCCTCGCTTTCCTGAGCGGTGATGTTGCGTGAGGCCATCGCCACATCGGTCTCACCTGCAATTAGCGCTTTCATCCCTTCATCGGCCAGTGAATGGCGGAGTACGGTTATATCAACCTGAGGATGATCTTTCATATAGAGCAGGGCAAGATGGTGAACTCGGTCCCACATTGAATCGGCGCCTGTCACTTTGATGGGGACCTTTGTCTGAGCGGTCGAGGGCAGGCCGCCTGCAATAGAAAATGCTGCCATAATGAGGGCGATTATCAGGATCTTCTTCACTTGCTCTCCTTTTGCTTCAGGTTTCCTTCAAAGTAAATCCACAGCTCAATAAAAACTTTTCCTTCTTCCCTGAATCGGGGCGCTGGGTAAACATCCGGAGACTTCCCTGTCCTTCCGTTGCACTTTATAAGAATCACTTTAACGAGGTTTTGTCCAGTTACCTTTTAATGCTATGAATTCACGATCCCCTCCTTCGTGGAGGAGTTCAGCCGAGCATCTTGCGCAGGGTTACCTTTTGCAGCTTACCCGTTGCCGTCTTGGGAAGTTCCTTGAAGAACCGTACCTGTTTGGGGACCTTGTAGTTGGCAATGTTATCCTTGCAGAAGGCGATGATCTCCTCCTCCGTAGCCTTGAAGCCCTCCCTTAGGGCAATGCAGGCAATGGCGATCTCGCCTTTGACCAACTCAGGAACTCCCACAACTTGGGCTTCGGCCACGGCGGGATGGGCGTAAAGCAGGTCTTCAACTTCCCTCGGATAGATGTTGAACCCGCCGGTGATGATCATGTCCTTTTTCCGGTCTTTGACGTAACAGTAGCCATCCTCGTCGAAGTAGACCATATCGCCCGTGTGGAGCCACCCGTTCCTGAGGGTCTCCGCCGTGGCATCCGGCTTGTTCCAGTAGCCCTTCATCACGTTGGGTCCCCGCACTGCGAGTTCTCCGATTTCTCCCTGTTTCACAGGATTGTCGTGTTCGTCGAGAGCCGCGACCTCGATCTCCGGAACAATGGGAACGCCGCAGGAATTGACCTTTTGCACTCCCTTTCCCGGCAGAGGGTTCATGAACACAACGGGTGCAGCCTCCGTTGTGCCATAGCCTTCCGACAGGGGCGTAAATTTCTCATTCCATGCCCTCAAAATCGGCTCGGGAGTGACGGCTGCCCCCGTAACGCAATAGCGGAGGTTGATCTGCTTGGCATATTCATCAACGCTCGGCTCATTGACTAGTGCATAATACATGGTGGCGACCCCGTGGAATGCAGTCGCCCGGTATTTGGCCATGGCTGCGAGACAGCCCTTTGGGTCAAAGCGGCTCAACCAGACAACGGTGCCCCCTTCGATCCAGAGTTCCGCCAACACATGGGTAATGGCGTAGGAATGAAACAGGGGCAGTGCACAGACCGTTATATCCCGGTAGGTCGTTTCGGCCCAATCTGCGCAGTGTCTTGCGTTGGTCCAAAGGTTTTGATGGGTCAGCATGACACCCTTTGGCTGACCTGTAGTTCCTGAGGTGTAAAGGATTGCTGCCAGGTCATCACCACCAACGGCCGCCGATTCAAAGGTTCCGGGGTATTTCCCTATCCAGAAGTTGGAATCAACAGTATCACCCTCCCCGTTGCCACCCATAACAACCATTTTGCCAATGCCGGCTTCCGGATTTCTAAAGACTTTCAAGGGTTCCGCCGCAACACTCTTGGTTGTGACAAGGACCTTCGGACTACAGTCTCTGATAATGTAGTCAATCTCCCTTTGCTTCAGCATAACATTGAGCGGGTTGGCGACGGCGCCCGCCTTCAGGATGCCGAAGAACCAGAAGAAAAATTCAGGAACATTGGGGAGAAAAAGAGTGACCCTGTCGCCTTTCTCCACCCCCATCTCCTGCAGGCCGTTGGCGATGGCATTGGCTCTTTCGTCAACCTCCTTGAAGGTCCATTTCTTGTCATCACAGATCAAGGCAACCTTATCGGGGTGTGCTGCCGTGCTGTTTTCAAGATAGTATGCTAGATTGATTCGTCCCATTGATCCCCCTATTCAAAAAACCCTGTTGTTGGACCATTAGCTTTACACTAAATAACGCGCAATCATTTTCGTACATCGTCAACTAAATTCGTATAGGTACGGACAATGCAAACCGTCATTCCGGCGCGTCCTCACAAAAGATCGGACGTGAACTGGGCACTCACAAAAGATCGTGCCCGGACTGGAAGCATTAACCAACGGCTAGAATGTTAGGCCCGGACCTGAACGAAGTGAGGGTCCAGCGTTTAACATCGGATGGAAGTGTCAACGCGAACCTGAACGCGGTGAGGGTTCAAGCCGGAATCCAGAGTATTGTTATTTGGTTAGAAGCACTATAGGGGTAGGGACAACGCATTGGATTGCGTCGCCCCTCCCTCCGAACCGGACTGGCGGATCTCCCGCATCCGGCTCTCCAGTTGATGGTTTTACCTC
>JBKQTS010000237.1:0-12254 GCA_052143075.1 Syntrophobacteraceae bacterium
ATGCTTTCCGTCGTATGCGCTAGGAGCTCTACCCTAAACCTTCCCTTTAGGTTTCACCTTTACATTTGACGGGATTTGTTGGAGTATGACGAAAAATTGGTGAGAGTCAACCGAGAATTATCTGGGGTTAAGAAGGCCGTCTGGCACGATCAACCCAAAGCGGCCACCCGGTTCAAGCAGTTCAATGGAACGCTCGATGATGACCTGCTCTGAAGCTATTTTTCTTAGGTTGGCGGCGACGGTAAACGAGGCTAAGTGATTGGAGCCGAGTTTGTCCTCGTCGCCCTCCTCAACATCAGTCCCGAAGGGTGGATTGCCAACAATACAGGTGAAACGCTCGCGGGGTGGATTTAAGCGCGGGTTGGTAAAGGTGGCATCGAGGCAAGAGCGGTTGCTCTCGATGTTGGTGTGGCCGTCGTGGTGAAGCAAAAGGTTTATCTTGCAGATGCGGCCAAGGATCTCGTGAATCTCGATCCCGTATACGTGGGTTAAGGCAAAATCGATCTTGAGACGTTGGATTGCGGCGGGGGGCTGGCCGTTAAAATTGCGGTCAACGTAATGCCAGACTTGCAAAAGAGCCTCTAAGAGGAAGCCGCCACTTCCGGCAGTGGGGTCAAGCACATAATCGTCATGCGTCACGTCAAGAGTGGCTACAACGAAGCGGGCCAACTGCCTCATGGTGAAGTACTGTCCGAGACCGCCACGGAAGATCGAGCCGAAGAACTGCTCGAAGGCTTTCCCGATGCTGTCGATATCTGTGCGCGTGAAAGATATACCCTGTAGGGTGCGGACCACTTCAGTGACCTTTGAGTCCGTCAAGGTGATGCGCGTACCATCTGGGAAGATAGTCGGATCGTCGCGGCGGGCTTGCTCAAAGAGCGCATGAATTCGGTTGGCAACGGAAGCTGTGGTTTCCCGCGTTCCGATCTGGAAACGGCGGGGTTCGCCGCTCGGGGTCATACGTTCGTCGATCACTTTAGCAAAAAGCAGCTTGCTCCATTCGTCAAAGGCGGTCAGGGGATCGCGGCGACCACCAGCCCAAATGAGTGAGTGGGCGCGGCGGATACGTGCCTCCAAGGTGGCCGCGGCCACGGATTCGATATCGCCCGACTCACCTGCGATGTAGGTATAGATTGGAACATCGCCGTATTGGGTCGGAATGGCGTTGCGGTCGCCGAGGCGGTTGGCCTGTCGTTCTTGTGAGGGGTAGTTTCCAACGTCGTAAAAGTTGCTCTGATCACCTTCTTCGTAAAGGCCTAACGGCGCTCGCAAAGAATTGGCATTCCCGAAAAGCTGTTCGATGCCTTGTGTTAGGTCGCGGCGGGATTGTCCAGAAGCCTTATTTTCCACAACGAGGTAAGGCTCTCGGCAGGCGTCATCCGAGTAAACAACAATATCAGCGAAGTCGGAGGGGATACGTCGAGGTACAGCGACCTCGGTTTTAATACGATTGGCGGGGTAGCCACGTTCCACAATGAGCCATGCGACTGAACAGGCGCGGACCCACTCCTCCGGGTCGGTCCAGTCCTCTGATCGCTGGTTGTGAAGATGATAGGTCACCCGGGTTTCTGTGAAAGACATAAACCCCCGGTGAACAGCCTCCAAAACTTCGGGTTGGGCGAGTGCCTCTTCGGCTGTTTCGATATTGTTCATGCGGACCTGACCTGTTCAAACGTCTGAAGCATTTTTCTTCCCTCTCGCCAAAGTCTCTCAAATCTAGCCTGATTTGTCGCGTGTAAATTTTTTCCCGATCACGGCGCATCCCGTCATGAGCTGGCTCCTCTGTAGGGCAAAAATCACAATTGAATTGCCGAAATATGTTCCCTTACCAATTTTTGAAATTCACTAAATGCCCCAAGGCATTTTTCATGTTGGTCAATTAAGACTGGTAATAATTCATCTATTTTTATTGGGTTTGTTTGTCCAATTGCATAATATACATTTTTACCATTACATTTCCGACTTACAATACCAGTAAAGCCAATCTCAATATTTGGCGAGTATCGATGGTTATATTTATTTCTGAATTCATGCGTGCATTTTTGATATGCCTTATCTGCGATTCTTTCTAAACACCGTTTTAATTTCTTATAGGTTTTCCATGGTGCCGCATGGATATCCGCTGCTTCAAAATATATTTCGTCGTCTAACGGAAACTCGTCAACCCACAGCTTATGTTTCGTTCGATTCGCTTGGTGGCATAAATGTGCAGTAGCATAGATAAATCGTGACCTTATGATATTTGGCAAGAGAATTGCCAGGGTAGCTAATGGTCGTATAAAATCTAATATGATAGCATCTTTTATTGTATCCTCCATAACGGACAATACTTTATTCCATGATTTAAGGTTATCTATATACATTAATGATTCGTTTATGGAATTTGCGAGTTCTCTTGCAAATTCGTCTAACATTAGATTGTATGGAATCCAAGCAGGACTAAAAACACCATCCAGGCTATACCAGTTGTATGCCGCTATTTTAGTGTTCGATGGTTCTCTATTATCAAGAAACTGCTTATACGCATCTAGCATTTTATCATTCATGCGAATCAACTTGGTTATCTCCACAATCTTTCGAACCTTGCCGGATTGGCCGCCGTGTAGATGACAGTATATAGTGAATCCCAGTCAGGGCTTTGTTGTAATTTTTCTCCGAGCAAGAAAGTCTGCCTTGGTCTTTCTAATAGCAGCGGGAACAACGAAAATCTCACTTACCAGTTCCATAAAAATGAGTTGTAGGTCCTCAGCATCTTGCGGCTCAAAATCCAAAAGGTCGGGGTCTTTGTCTGGATGAGCGCCTTGGTTGCCCGCTTCTTTAACAATATAAGCGTTGGCGGCAAAATTGCTGGTTATCGTGACACCATTGTATGATTTGCCTACAATCTGATTCAACTCTATCGCCAAATTGCCGGGGTTTGCTCCAATCAAGTCACGCGTTATGACTTGAAGCGCGCGGCGAAACATTGCCGCCGCCGCGAGATGAGCGTTAGCGTCCTTTGCCCGAATGGCCTGGCGGTAGGCAGTACGAAGGGAAGGGGGATCTTCGGGTAATTCGTCGATGTCCTCCAGCCCTTCGCTTGGGACAGAGGTTACCCGGAAATAATGAGTGGAGTCGGCATCTTTTTCTCTGTCGTAAACCGAAAACACATAAACAATCCATTGTTTAAACGCTTTACATACTGGACAGCGAAATAAAAAGGTAACTGGTGCGTCGAAGTCTCGCACAAACTGCCTGTATTGGCGGGAAACATGGCCACCAACTTCCAGCTTTATCAGTTGAAAACCTCGGGTTACTTTGCAGTACGTGCATTGCAAATCCCAATGATCGTCATCAACTCTGGCATCTGTGACGTATGGATAATTCTCGATCACGTATTGCCGTAAATCGTCCTTGTCTTTAAACATGGCCCGCCCCAACCTTATCGCCAAAGCCTCTCAAACCGCGCCGGATTTGTCGCGGTATAAATGACGGTGTGCCGGATGTCGCGGTGTCCCAGATAGTCCTGAATCAGCCGCGTATCTGCCCAAACGCGCATGACATCCTCCTCTTTCGCGGAGCTATGCCGCCTCGCTCAGCGCCCTTTGAAATCGCGCTCTTATCGCGGGCTGCTCATCAGGCGGAATACTCCGTAAATTCTGCCCCTTTTTTCTGAGAATTGGAAGCAGGATTCTTCTTTCTTCAGGTGTCGCAAAGCCCCAAACCTGCCGGGCTACAGCCAGCGCTCCGAAGGCATCTTCATGATTTGGCATGCCTTCTGGAAGGCAGCCAGGCAAGGCGTCCGGGTAACGCGTAGGAAGGTAAAACCGATCCAGGAGCTGAATTCCCAAGCTGGCGGAAAAGGGATCAGGTTCCAGCAATCTGAGCAAATCCCCTAATAGATGCGTGCGAGGTACGACCTGGCCCTGAAGCAGCAATAAAGCTTTGACGGCTTTTTCCGCGCTCTGTTGGCTGTGAAAGCAGACCTGGTTGTAAATACATTCCCGAATAGCCAATTCCGCCATCTTTAAATCCTAGGCCGCGAATTGCACCCAGCGCTCACTTTCCCCTGTCATACAGCACTTGTCCCTTCCCCACTATCTCATCTCGTACGAAGACGCGCTCGCGAGAGAGGCGTTCAAACTCAGCCGGGGTGTATACCAGGATATCCGCGCCAACTCTCAACTGCAGTAGTTGCATCACTTCTTTAGTGCGATCCAAAAAACGCCGGTCCGTCTCTTTAATAATGATCAAGTCCAAATCGGACCATTCCCCCGTTTTATCATCAGCCATCGAGCCGAACAGCAACACTTTTTGTGCTCTATACCGATCAATGAGCAAAGCAAGGCAGCGATTCAGCTCTGCCTTTAAAAGCTCACGTCTGTCAGCTATTGTCTGGCGGTTTGGAACCGGCATAATTTTGCTCCCCGGAAGCGGGCATGCCTGCCTAAGTGTTTACTCAGAGACGATTTCGGCTATATCTCAGCCCCTGCTCCTGTCATTCTTCCCCGGGTTAGGTCCTCGATGATCGGTTGCACATCGGATTTTTATGTCCTTTTTGCGTAAGTATAGCACGGTACAATCATTTGTGGTAGGCGGATCAAGGTGTGAATCTGCTCGAAAGATAGGTGCTCCGCCGGCCTCGAACGCCGGAAATTATTGAAGAAGACCAACAGAAAAGGCCCCTCATGGTGACAGGGCCTTGTAACTAGCCTGGATTCCGGATGGACACTAACTAACCTACCAAACTACGCGAGCGGAAATCCCAAGCCTGACTGGGTCAGGTTCCAAGGCATCCCGGATTAAACTGCCCCGCCTATTGTTCCAACATCATATTGAAGCGTATTGATAAATAACTGCTCTCGAAGCCGATTGTGGGGAAGAAAGGTTTCTGAAGAACGCGGCAAACTCAAACCGCACAAAGCTTACACCTAAAAAAGAGGAAAATTTTAGAGCGCCTTTCGAAGCCGGGAAATAGCCCTTAATCGCCTCAAGCAGCTTTTCAAGCTCGCGCCAGGTGAGGTGTTTTCGGTCGTTCATCGTTTTGTCTCATGTTGGGGTTTCCGGGAGGCTCGCAAAGCCGCAGTCAGCCTACACCCCGATTTTCGACATGAGACAAAATAATTTATTTTGTCTCATGGCATCAATTACTTGCGTATCTTTGGAGAAAACAATTCCATACCGTGCGAAAAAGCACGATTGTCCCCCTGCCCCCAAACAGAAAAGTGATTATTTTTGAGTAGTTGTCTTAGAAGCCTTTTCCCGCTCAGTGTTGCATTGGAAGCCGATATTCAAAGATTACCGGCAGAAATGAGCTATAAGGAAATCATGAAGAAAGTCTTAATAACAGGCGCAACAGGCTCAACTGGCAAGAACGCTATCAAGAAGCTGCTGGAGCTAAAGGTACCAGTAAGAGCTTTGGTTCATAAGAAAGATGCTCGGTCAGAGCTGTTAAGCACACAGGGCGTGGAAATCGTTGAGGGAGATCTGTCGGACTTTGATTCGGTAAGCGCGGCCCTCAAGGGGATTACCGGTGCCTACTTCGTGTATCCGATTCAGGTTCCAGGCATCCTCGAAGGCACAGCGTTCTTCGCGCAGGCGGCAATAGATGAGGGTATCGGCTTCATCGTGAACATGTCTCAGCTTGCGGCCAGAAGGGTAGCCAAGAGCCATGCCTCTCAAGATCACTGGATCGCGGAACGTTTGTTCGACCGGTCGGGGATTCCCGTTGCCCATTTACGCCCTACATTCTTTGCAGAGTGGCTGATGTACGTGGCTAAGTTTATCAAACAACAAAGCCAGCTCATTTTACCGTTCGGCGAGGCGCGTTATGCTCCTATCGCTGCTGAAGACATCGGCCGAGTAGTTGCATCTATTTTGGCAGATCCCCTGAGCCATGCCGGGCAAGTCTATCCGTTGTTCGGTCCTAAAGAACTCACCCAGTTTGAAATCGCTGGAATCCTCTCCGATGTTCTCGGAAGGAAAATCACTTACGTTCCCATGGAAATCGAAGCGTTCAAGGGAGTGCTGAAAGATATGGGATACACCCCTCACTTTAGCCAACACATCTCAGCCGTGGCACAGGATTGCCGAGACGGAATTTTTTCCGGAACAAATGACTTGGTGGAAAAGCTCACAGGTCAAATGCCGCTCCAGATGGTGGATTACATCGTCAAGAACAAGGCGCTGTTCAGTTAGGTTGACAAGAATCACATCGAATAGCCCTTCAAGAATAGGAGTTCGATTTTGGATAAACTTCAAGAGAAGACTACAGAGACCAGGGACACGCCCAAGGGCGCTTTCCCGGCAGTCCCGACAACAAAAATTCTGGCCATAGGACGATTCTTGGCTCCTATGACGCCAGAGCAAAGAAAGGCGATCCTACCCAGAGAAGTGCCGGATACGGTTCGTCTGTTTTTGGCTGGCAAAATCGACCAATGGTGGTCTCGCCAAGATGGGAAAGGCCCCGTCTTCCTAATGAACGTTACGTCGGTCGAAGAGGCACGCGCCCTGCTAGCGACGCTGCCTTTGGACCAAGCGAAGCTCATGGAGTTCGATCTCATCGAGCTTGGTCCGCTCAGCCCGCTCCACCTGCTCCTCACCGAAGGCTGGGCGACAGATCGCGCTCCTCTGCGAATGGGCGCAGAAAAATAGCCTTCCGCTCGGGGTACTTCCGCTCGGGGTCGGACCTAATGCCGTTAACTTAAGGAAAATCTCTTTGTGTACACCGTCCCCCGAGGAAAACCGGGGACCAGAACAGCACGGCAGGACTCGATTTCGCCTTACGCCTAAATGACCACAAAGGGCCTGCATATGAGAATCAGGGCTTAAGTTAACGGCATTAGGTCGGACCACTCTAAAGTGTGACTACCTTTGGAAAGAGTGCCCCGGATTGCCCGCTTTTGAGGCCTAAAACGTACTTTTCGATCCCCCAATAGTCCCTTTAACTGCGGCCGTATCCGTGTATCGGGCTTCTCGGCCCCCACCAAAAGTGCCTGATATGGGGAAGTTGAGTTTGTTTTTTCACCCACCACTGCTCACTGCTCACTGTTCACTCGCGGCGCGTCGCCCCCCCCTTTCTCTTCGCGACTCCTCCATGCCCGGTCCACGCCCGTGAGCCGCATTTTTCCGCTTCTGGTTGCCGCTTCTATTGCCGCTTCTATTGCCGCTTCTGGTTGCCGTTTTGCACGGCCTCTCAGAGTGTGCCAAACTGTTGGTGAATCTGTTTTTTGAACCCATTTACCGCAGAGGGCGCAGAGGGAAGCAAATGAACGGACAGGCAAAACTAAAAGGCAGACCCCTGTTTGATTCCGGTTTTCCCTAGCATGCCCGTTTTCTTTTCTCTGCGCCCTCTGTGTCTCCGTGGTGAACGCAAATGGAAACAGTCTCCCAAAAGTTTCCCATATGTTTCCAAGGTGTTTCCATATGTTTCCATATGTTTCCACGGCAGAGAAAAGGATAGACGGCATCGGAAGAGTGAGAATGCAAGCCGCTTTCTTGGCTTCTACTCAGTCCTCAGTCCCCAGTCCTCAGTCCTGCGTAACGGTCCGCGTCGTCGAGCGGAAAACGTTTGTGGTGGTCATTTTGACTCAACGGGCTATGACGGCGGTAAATCAAAAATTCCCATGATGTTTCCAGGATGTTTCCATGGCACAGAAAAAGGCTAATGATGACACACTCTTACAACTGATCCGGGATGGAAACAGCCCGGCCGGGGCAGCTCGGGCCCGTCCCCTCCCCGATGCCCCTGCCGATCGGTTCTAAACCGGAATAAGATTTAAAGGAATTTGTCGTTTATCCGAATTGTATGTTTGTGACTGCAGACTTAAATTCTTAAGTAAGATTGATTACGCAGCCGAAAAGGAGAAACATCATGAAAATAACTGGATTTCTTAAGCAATCCTTGATCGGGTTACTGGCTGTGATGATGGTCCCGTTCGGAGCGCTTTCACAGCAAACAGTCAACTCAGACAAGTCATTCAGCGATGCGGAGCTTGACCAGATGCTTGCCCCGATCGCGCTATATCCGGATACGCTGCTCACGCAAATCCTGGTGGCGGCGGCCTTCTCCGACCAGGTCGTCGAGGTCGATCATTGGTTGGAGAGAAACGCGAATCTTGATAAGGGCCGACTCAAAGACGCCATGGATACAATGGACTGGGACTCGAGCGTGAAGGCGCTGGCGCCATTCCCGCAGGTGCTCACGATGATGGCTGGGCAGTCTGCGTGGACGCAGAGGTTGGGTCAAGCTTACCAGGCTCAGGAATCCGATGTGAGGGCATCGATTCGAAGACTGCGCGCGGAAGCAATCGCCTCGGGCAATCTCAAGTCCAGCGACGAACAGCAGGTAGTTGTCAAAGGTGAGACTATCGATATTGATCCGGTCAATCCTCAAGTTGTCTATGTGCCGCGTTACGACCCTGGGGTTGTCTATGGGACCTGGGGGTGGCCTGAAAATCCTCCCTTCGCCTATTACCCGGATTACCCGGCGCCGGATGCTGACGTTGCAGCGGCTGGATTTTTCGGGGCCACAGACGTGGGAGCATTCTGGGGCGGAGGCGACGCCGGTGACGGTGGTGACGGTGGCGACGGCGGCGGAGGCGGAGACGGACGTGGACACGATCACGGTAGAGGCGATCATGGCAGACACGGCCGAGGCGGCGAGCACGCCCGCGGCGAGCACGGCCATGGCGGCTCACGCGGCGGCGACTCCCATCATGCCGGTAATGCCGGCCATGGCGGCTCACGCGGCGGCGACTCTCATCGGGCCGGTAATGCCGGCCACGGCGGCTCACGCGGCGGCGACTCTCATCGTGCCGGTAACGCTAGGCGCGGCGGCTCACGCGGCGGCGACTCTCATCGCGCCGGTGATGTTGGCCGCGGCGGCTCACGTTCGGGCGGAACACGCAGCGGCGGCGCGTACGGCGGCGGCTCACGCAGCGGCGGCGCGTACGGTGGCGGCTCACGTAGCGGCGGATCGCGTAGCGGCGGCGCACGTTCCGGCGGATTTGGCGGCGGCTCGCGCGGCGGATTTGGCGGCGGCTCGCGTGGTGGATTTGGCGGTGGTCATGGCGGTGGTCATGGCGGCGGTCATGGCGGCGGTAAGGGAGGAGGAAAACACAAATAAATACGCCATATAACGAAACTTTGACGATTCGATCTTGCGGCCAACCGTAAGATTGTCATCATCACCAGTTATTTATTATTCCCCCTGCCCTCTTTGTTTGGCAGGGGGACTTTGTTTGCACCATCCGGCTCACATATAAGGTCGTGCAATTGAAAATCCCGGATTCCGGCAAGAGATTTGCACCCCTCCTATAAGAACCGGCTTCTGACGGGAACTCGAGACACCCCGAAGTTGCCGGGCACAAAAGCGGGAACCGCTAAAACAAACGATGTGCCGGCCGCTTGGCAGATATTTTTCGATCTGTGCATGTAGTGGTTTGCGTACGCTGCTGAAGTTAAAAGCCTACGGACAGGCCACAGTGAAAAGGAAACTCCGGGGAGTGAATTTGCCGAAGTTTCTTATTTTGAAATTCTTTTTAATCGACACGCCACTTTGGCAAACCTGCCGACATCTTCAGGGAAGGAGTTAAAGAAGGTAATCCAGAGATTGGAAGCAGGAAAGTCCATTAGCGGCGCATCCAAACCATTGGCTGCGCCCAACGAAGAAGGCTGGTACACATAATTCGGGATCAATCCAAACGATAAACCACACAACGGCAAAGGAGGACAAAATGAGGAAATTTCTTATCGGCGGTGCGATTGTTTTTTTAACGGTTTTCACGGCGGGTCTTGCAACGGCAACCTCACCAACCCTACCCTGCACATCAACCACACCATGCACAGGCACTCTGTGGTTTGCGGACAATACCGGCGCCATCACCACCGGTCCGCCCCCCACAGGCGTATGGACGGTGACCAACACGACGACCGGAACACCAGTGACAGTGACATTTTTCGTTACGCAGTACGGTACTATCACAGGGGAGCCCAACTGTGTGGCCAACGATCTTTTCTATGGCGAACTCGTGTACACCGATCTCACGAACGGTTCAACCACAACCACGGTGAAATTCTCGGCTATCAGGGGGGACGACGGGGGCTTTTCCTTCAACGGGGCTTCATCTAATGGCAGCGCTGCTGTGAGGGGCACGTTCGCGTTCAAGTACGGGGAGTGTTTCGGAGTGGAGCCCAGCGCCGCCCATGGTTCCCACCACAGCCAACCCCAACCTTCGCTTGTCATCCGAGGCGCCATTCTGGATACCAGCACCGTCAGTAACGCAGTGAGTTTCGAAGGTGCATTTACCCCGCCTGCCGAATAGACAAGCTGGTTCTTGAAACGTAATTCCCCTTCCCCGGTCGCCGGAGTGCGGACCGGGGAGGGGAATCATACCGGGTTGCGTTCAAGATACAATGCCACCCACTCTAACGGCGCCAGCCAGTCCATGCTTCGTCAATCTGATCGAAGTATGAGTTTATCGACAACCATGCCTTCCTGGGAAAATGCATTGGAATTCAGAACCATATCCATATGTCCGGTTTGCGGCAAAACCACAACACGGATATTGGGATTGACAGCGGCAATTTCCGGACCGTATGCAGCAGCATTGAACAGTTCGTCCGTTTCACCGATCATGATCACGGTTGGTTTGTCAATCCTTGCCACAGTCGGTTCCCAGGTCCTTGGCAGGGCCAGGGATGTCAACAACGCATGGCTATAAACAGTGGCGCGGTTCCCTTTGGGATTTGCTTCCGTCGCAAAAGCAATGGTCGGCAGATGATCCAGAATGTGTACTCCAAAGCGATTTAGAATCGACAAGGCTATGATGCGCGGTACGGCAGCGTCGGCCCAACCACCCGCATGAGGCTTGCTCGTGCTTTTTGATGCGCCCAAAAGCGGAGACAGGGCTACAAAGCCATCAAATTTCCGGCTCAGACGACTGGCCGCAACTTTCAAGACAAAGGCTCCGCCAAGAGAATGGCCAAGCAGGATTTTCTTTTCCGATGCCCGGGCGCCGTCGATCTTATGAAGCAGATCAATCATATCATCCAGCGGCTGATCGATGTAGCTTACATCACACAGTTTTCCACTGTCGCCGTGCCCGCGCAGATCAATGGCATAGACGGTTTGTCCTCCCGCCTGCAAAGCTTTGGCTATCGCGTGCATGCTGATGGAAGACCCGGTTGAACCATGAATGGCAATGACCACGCCACGCCCTGGCCGGCCTTCATATAGCCGATAGGCCAGCTTTTGCCCATCGCGGGCCTGATAAAACTCAAGCGGGGGCAGGCTTTGATAAAAGCCGGCGATCAGAGCGTCATTCTTCTCGATAGCTTCAAGAGGCGGTGGGGCTTCAGGGTGGCTGAAAACTATCATGCAGCCCAGAATAATAACGGGCGCCACAAGAATGGCAAGGATAAGATAAACGAGCTTTTTCATAAGTTTATTATGACATATTTTTATACTCTTATACTCCTGCCGAGATGTTCGGTGATGAAGCACTTCTTGTGCTCTTGAGCGTCGATCACGGCAAGGGCTGTAGTGTTGATTATCTCCTCTACGTCACAGTTGCGCTGCAGCACGTGAATCGCTTCACTGGTTCCCATAAGGATCGGACCGATGGCCTTTGCGTCTCCCAGCCGCGCCATCAGCTTGTAGGCGATGTTTCCGGCTTCAAGCGATGGGAAGATCAACACGTTGGCTCGTTTCTTGAGCGTGTTAAATTCATAGACCCCGTTAAGAATCTCGGGGACAACAGCCGTATCCGCCTGCATTTCACCATCTATTATGATGTCCGGACGGCGCTCTTTGACGATCTGAGTTGCCTGAGCGACCTTTTCACATCGGGGGTGGCGCGTGCTCCCGAAGTTGCTGAAGGAGAGCATGGCGAGTCGGGGCTGAATATCCAATTGTTTAACAGTGTCTGCGGTGCAGATCGCTATTTCAGCAAGCTGTTCAGCCGTAGGGTCGATATTTACTGTAGTGTCGGCAAAAAATATTACATCTTTCTGAAAAACCATCATGTAGACGCCGGCGATAACCGTAGTACCCTTCGAGAGCGGCAGGGTCTGAAGCGCGGGTCTGATCGTATCCGGATAATACTGGTTTACTCCGCCTACCAGACCGTCAGCGTCACACATTCTCACCATCATGGCCCCGAAATAATTGTTGTTGGTGCTGAGCAGTCTTCTAGCCTCCTGAGGCGTAATTCCTTTTCGGCAAGGCATTTTGAAAAATTCCGTAGCGTATTCCTCTATCCGGGCGAATTTTT
>JBKQTS010000238.1:0-7021 GCA_052143075.1 Syntrophobacteraceae bacterium
TTCACCAGAAATAACAGGCAGATAATGCCCCAGATTATTCCGGAGTCAAAAATCTATTTTGTTACGTACAGAGGAGAGAAGTAGCAAAAAAGCAGGATCATTTCTGACCCTGCTTTCGACTTTATAATCCAGCTTAGCCTTTATCGCAAAAGGGGCGACTAAAACATTTAGCCCGATGCCCCCCTGATTTGCGCGTTGCCTATTTGGAACGTTTCCAGACGCTGTAGTTCGTTCCGCCGCCAAGGGTGGTGGAGGGGTTTGTGACCTTCAACTCGTCTCCGCTAACAGTCATGGTCCGCTTCTGATCTTGGTCAACAAAGTTGGGGAACGTACTCCCCACGATGTGTATATTCACTGTCTGTTCCTTATCGCTCGCTACTCTGTACTTGCCGAAAACGGCGTAAGTCCCCTGGACGACGGCTTGGTTCTCCTCGACCGTTCCTTTCGTGCGGTTGTTGGAAGCGAATTTCGGGAGGCTTGCCTGCGTGATGATCTGCGAGAACGAGCCATCGGGAGTGAAAATCCATAAGCCTTTCGGATTGGGACCGAACACGTCGACCTTCTTACCGTCCTGCTCGTTGTACATTGAGACGAGAATCCAGCTTCCTTGGATCTGCTTTCCCAATGCACCCGCTTTTTTCTGAGCCAAAGTATCTGGAGGCATGAAAAATACCCCAGCAGTGAAAGCGGCAACCACAAACAACCCCAAAACCATCCATTGAATAGACCTGTTCATCATTTACCCTCCTTTTGGATAGACAAGTACACGAGTTACCAAAGGAATCCGTAAGAAATAAAGAGTAGATTTTAAAGGTTACAATCAAACTCAATTGGCGTCAATCAGGAAATTCCCGATCTAAAACTTGTCTAAGTGCAAGCGCAAGCGACGGCAAAAGGTAACACCGAGCAGTTCAAACATCCTTGCCACTGTACGTAATAACGCTTCGAAAATGACCGCCCTCTAAGGTTTGGGGAAATTAACATTCCTTGCCAACATAGTAACTCTCCGTTTTCTCAAGATATGATTTGCTTATAGAATCCCACTGAGAATTTCCAACTCGGGAATTAGCAACTTTTTCCTGTTGCTAAAATGGCGAGAGTACTTCGGTCGTGAGGAAAGTGGAGATTTTTGTTCGGAAATCAGGACAAATATTATGATATGACGACTTTCATAATATTATCAAGCACATAGGAACCACTTAAATACCTTGTGTAATGTCCATTAGAATTGCTACAACAGTATGACAAATTGTATAATATTATCAAGTACATAGGAACTATAACCGCCCGTTTGCATCAAGTATCGGAAACATCGCTAATTGATTCCACTCACCGCCAGGCTTTGTCGAGCACGTCATCTTTCGGATCGTGGCAAACTCCGCATATGATCTGAAGAATATGTGGATTTCAGAGGTTCGATTTTTCAAGGCTAAGGAGAGCTGTACGTAACTTTTTAGGAAAGCAAGAGTGTGATTTCAGTTTGAATTAGTCCTTCTCCTAGTCTTCGGCTAGAAGATTATCTCGCGCAAGGATTGCAGTTCGTTAGTTCTGTGCAATGCGAGGTACACAGCCGGAAATCACTTCGCCAACGTTTTGCGCTTCTTCTAGCGTCGTGGAGGACTTGACATCGCTTGACCAATCACTGCATCAGCTTTCTAACGCTGGCGCAGATGCGCTGATTGTTGGGAAGAATCTGTCCTTCCAGATAACGGGCATAAGGGATGGTCGTCTGAGTGCAGACACGGGCATACTTACAGGATATGCCGGCCTCCAACACGACCGCTGATAATTCACCTGAGAGACCAAAGCCTTCGTAATCTTCGTCCACCACTAACAGATGTCCAGTCTGCGCCACCGCTTCGCGGACTGCCGTTTTGTCCAGCGGAGAGACGGTTCGTAAGTCCAGCACACCTGCTGAAATCCCTTCAGTCTCAAGGGCTTGTGCGGCTTCCAGAGCGTGGTGCACGCCCACCCCCACACTAACGATTGTTACATCAACCGCTGCCCGACGAAGCACGGCTTTACCGATAGGAACAGGTTCCCACTCTTCAGGCACAAGACCTTTTGCCCCCTCGGCAGGGACGTCATACTGGACCGTGCGTCGCGCTCCTGAACCCAGGAAATCAAGCCAAGTCTCAGAGAGGAGTTTATGTTCAAGGAAGATGACCGGACCATCGTGCTGCAGCGCAGCCAGCATAAGGCCGCCCGCATCGGCCGGCGTGGATGGAACCACTACTGTCAGCCCCGGAATGTGTGCCAGCCAGCCCCATAAAGACTGTTCGTGCTGCCCGCCGTCGCCGTAACCGCCGCCACAAGGGGCGCGCACCACAACGGGCGCGGTCCATTTGCCGCCCGAAAATGTTTCGACTTTGGCGGCATGGTTGAGCAGGGCATCCATGCACACTCCCAGAAAATCAACCATGTACATTTCGACAACCGGGCGCAGACCGGACATCGCGGCAGCTACACCCGCTCCCAGGAAAGCACTCTCACTGATGGGAGTGCTTCGCACGCGTTTGGGGCCGAAGCGCACCAGAAGGTTGCGCCGCAGTAACGGAACATCCTCACCAAATAGAATAATGCGCGGGTCATCCGCCATGGCCTGAGAGAGTGCGTCATCAATGGCCTGCGTGAAAAACAAGGTTCTCATGACGGCGCCTCCGCTAAGGCAGACGCAAGCACACAGCTTATCTCCTGCTCGATTTGGTCTTCCAGTTCTCGCAAGCGTTCCGGGTCAGAGGGCAAAGTTTTGCGCGCACGCCGGACAGGATCATTGGCCGAATCCCGGCGTGGATCGCGCAACGTTGAGAGCATCGCCGCAATAACTGCTTTCAGACCCGCGATGCGTTCCCGCAAAGCAGCCCCGCCGGAACGCAAGAAAGACTGTGTGAGCGAGCCGGCGATTTCAGGCATCTCTCTGCGTGGATCGCGCACGATCCTTATCAGTTGAAAACCTAAGAAATGGCCTTCCAAATGCACGCATCGGGCATGCAGGAAGGTCGGGCCCTGACCAGAACGGGCGCGTTTAATTGCCGAATGGGAAGCCTCCCAAACCTCGGATACATCGCAGCCGTTAAACTCAATAGCGGGGACGCCCAACCCACGCGCTCGCTCGTTCAAATCCCCACCGGTCACCTTGTCTGATTGAGTAGTTATGGCCCAGCCGTCGTCCTTGCAGACAAACAACACGGGCAAATTCCAGATCGAAGCCAGGTTCATCGATTCCATCAACATGCCCTGATTCATGGCTCCATCACCAAAAAAGGCAACAGCGATTGCGCCCGGGCGTAAATACTGTGCCGACAGCGCAAAGCCGGCTGCGGTTGGTCCTTCTGCACCGACAATACCGGAAGAAGAAGCCAGATGCTCCCTGGAGAACAAGTGCATATGCCCGCCCATACCGCCGCATAACCCGTCCGGATAACCAAGCAGTTCACGCAGGATTGGGACAGGGTCTATCCCGCGTATGAGCAAGGCCGCGGTGCCGCGATGATCCAAAGCCATAGCGTCGCCTTCATGCAATTGGGTAGCGATGCCCGCGATAATTGCTTCTTCGCCTGTCCCAAGGTGCATCTCCCCTGAGATTAAGCCGTCGTGCCAGAGTTTTGCAACGGCCTCTTCGAACAAGCGGCTTTTTAGCATCAACGGATAAAGCGACCATAAGTCGGGTGGCATAATAACCTCCGAGAATTGTCGAAGAGCTAACAATAATCAGGCGGGTGCCCCAGATACTTGCTATCCGGGCGCGAAGCGCAAGAGGTTCTTTTGGTTTCTTGAAACTTTTGACCCTTATTTAGTGCCAAGCATGGACTATAATACCAAATTGCGTTCCGAACTTTCTTAACAGTGGCTGAGCAGGATGTCCTTCCTGTACCTGTCATCTCTTTTCTTCTTTGGCAACAAGTTCGCGTCGCAATATTTTCCCAATGGTCGTCTTGGGGAGGCTATCCCGAAACTCTATATGTTTGGGCACCTTGTAGCCTACTAAACTTTTGCGGCAAAACTCCCGCACTTCTTCTGCTGTGAGCTCCCATCCTTCGCGCAGTACAACCCAGGCTTTCACGGCTTCGGCCTGGTCGGGATCTGGAACTCCGGCAACCCCACATTCTGCGACTGCCGAGTGGCAGGCGATGACCTCTTCCACCTCACGCGGCCATACCTGAAATCCACTGGGCTTAATGAGGTCTTTCTTCCGGTCGGCAATGAACAAGAAGCCGTCTTCGTCTAAATAACCCAGGTCTCCTGTGTAGAGCCAACCATCTCGAATGGTGTTCGACGTTTCGGTTGGCTGTCCCCAATACTCCTTCATTAGTTGCGGCGCACGCATCAAGATTTCTCCAACCTCCACCGGAGGCAGCTCACCCTCGCCGGTATCTGCATCTGTAATGCGGATTTCAATGTCAGGCAACGGGATACCGACTGCCCCGCGTTTGTACATGCCCCTGAACGGGGTCATTACGGCACCCATAACGGATTCAGTCAGAGCGTACCCCTCAATAATGCGCCCACCGGTAAGATTTTCATAACGATCCTTAATTTCGGCCAGAAGCGGGGATGCACCGGAAATACTGACTTTAAGGCACGATAAGTCCACTCGGCCCGATTGAACTCTAGGGTGATTGAGTATGGCATTAAAGAGTGTTGGGACGCCCGGTAGCAAGGCAGGTTTCATCTTTTCGATAGTGGCCAACAAATCATCGAGATCACGCGGATTTGGAATTACAATAAGAGGAGACTGGCCTACCAGTGAGGTTGAAAAGACTCCGGCCAGGCCATAAGTGTGAAATAGCGGCATGTTAAGCATCACTTTATCATCCCATTGAACCAGAACATCTTTTAGCCACGAGCGGATTTGCATTCCGGAAATCAGCAGTGCGTGATGCGTACAGACGGCAGCTTTTGGTGTGCCGGTCGTCCCGCCGGAGAAAAGCATTAAAGCAGGGTCAACGGGGTCAACCTGAACAATCGGCGCAGAAATGCCGGTCTGTTTGCCGCATATGTCCGCAAGCCAGTAATCACCGGATTCTAATGTTATTCTATGCCCCTCCTTTTTATCTTTGAGCAGGGTGAACAAAGTGCGCAATATCTTTGGCAGATACTCTTTGACGTTTGTAGCTACTACATTTCGGAGTTTTGTGCGCCCTTGGATGCTCTTGACCTTATTATAAAATAACGTCATTACCAGTACTGTTTCCGCGCCGCAATCGGTCAGTGCCCTTTCAAGCTCAACCTCTGTGTAGAGAGGATTGAGCGGCACGGCAATTCCGCCAGCCTTCCATGTGCCGAGCATGGAAAAAATGAGCTGAGGGGTGTTGGGCAGCAACAAGGCCACGCGATCACCTTTTTGCACCCTCAGCTGTGTCAGTGCGCAGGCGAAAGCATCACTCAGTCTCTCCAACCGCTCATAGGACATGGCGTGTCCCTTGAAGTATAATGCTACATGGTTGGGACGTTGCTTTGTGGTTTCGGCAACGATGTCGATCAATGTTCTGTTTGGGTATGGCTGCAGTGTGTGTGGAATCCCCTCATCGTAGCAGTGAAGCCATTTTCGGTGGACCATTGAAGTCTCCTTCCATTTTGGGGACACCGGGCCTGACATGCACTACAAAGTTGCTTCTGGAACAACCCTAAAGCCTGCAAAACCATACAATTTCGCAATCGAAGATGCAAGTGAAAGGTCAATGAAACTGGTTTTTGCAATTTCAGAACCCACCTCCATCCCCGAAGTTGTCAGCCTTGTTCCCCGCCTGCAGACTAGCCTCAGGCGAATAGGACGAGATAGTAGCAAGCAAGGAAAAAACTGAGGCTACATTGAAGTACTTCATCCCAGATCTGCTGATTGCCTGAATCACCTTACGGGAAATATAAACAAGCTCACCGGATTAAGCGGGCATTTTGAGATGCTCTGATCTGATTTTGCCGCCCTCGGAGGACAGATCGCAGGTTAAAGCCTTCCGCACCTCACGTCTATGAACCTGCAAAAGGAGCACAGTGGAACTACAGGATGCCCCATCACCCATTCTGGCCACAGTGTCTCAGCCAATTCGGGCAGGACTCACTCGTGCGCGGATACCACTATAACCTCGCGGCAGTTTCGCCAGAATACTGAGGAGTACTCGATATTGACTGACAGGCCGAGCCTTTGAATTATGCCGAATATGCCGCCTGAATCAAGGAAGGCCCTGAAGTTTGGATTATGATCGTGCCCGAATGTTGCTTCCACTATTCGGATGCCGATCCCACCGACGTTCCTTGGAAGCTGCGCAACCGAATCAATGATAATCCCCCTGCTGGCAACGCGCAGCGCTTCTTTGAGAACGCGGGCCTGCTGCGGCATGGGCAGTTCATGCATCAAGAATAGCATTGTAGCGCAGTCAAATGAATGATCCCCGAAGGTCCTCAAGTCAGTGGCATCTTCATGAACAAACGTTACCTCCGAAAAGGGATTGAATTTCCGGGCGAATTCCAGCATGCGCAGCGATAAGTCGATACCGACTACACGGCAGTGCTTCTGCTCCCTGAGCGCAAAACAGAGTTGACCGGTGCCACAGGCTATGTCCAAGACTGACGATCCTTCGGTGAATCCGCTCCCGATGGCGGTATGGGTTTCGGAGATACTCGCCAGAGCCAGAAAAGGAGCCGAAGCGGATACCCCAACCTCAACCCTACTTGCCAACATCGTAACTCTCCGTTTTCTCAAGATATGATTTGCTTATAGAATCCCACTGAGAATTGCGACTTGGGAAGTCCCAGCTTTTTCCTGTTGCTAAAATGGCGAGAGAACTTCGGTCGTGAGGAAAGTGGAGATTGTTGTTTAGAAATTAGGACAAACTTCATGACAACTTTCACTGAATTATCAAGCACATAGGAACCAGAGAAATACCTTGTGTAATGTCGAACACGAGCGAGAATTTGTTCAGGTCGTTCTTGGATTCCTTTTCAAGGAAGTCCCCGGTCGGATGGAGCAGCCGGATTCGGGCCTGCCCGATTTGCACATCTTTAAACAGATCGGGAAATGTCC
>JBKQTS010000239.1:0-2617 GCA_052143075.1 Syntrophobacteraceae bacterium
GCGCGCAACTGAAGTTTTTTCGGGCAAAGACCCGAGCCGAAAATGCGGTTGGGATGCTTGGCACTGAAGTTGGTGCATTATTCCGGATCAGAACATATTTTCAGGATAGATTGAAAAAAAGTAATAAACTTCCTTAATTTTATCATATGATACAGTCCGGCTAAAACTACTGAGTTAAAGAAATCATATCAACAGAGCCTTATTGAGCTCCAGTTTCATGGGGCGGACCAAAAATTCTATCATATTGTAGGTTGAGCAAATGCCGGAACCTGAGAAATTCTGAACGAATTTTTGTCCGCTCTCCTTGGCGATGCCCTTCCAAAACCCGGAATGTCCCAGTTAGGTTAGCTTGCGTGAAATTGTCGATATCAAGGCAATAATCTATCTGACCAATGCGCTTCATGTGAGCGTAAACTTTTGTGTCGTAAGATATAGCCAATACCGGGGTCCCGTTCAAATGTGACAGGATGACACCGTGAAGCCTGCTGGCAATGATCAGATGTGCACGGCATATTCCTCTCAACAGATCACCGGCGCTCTGTTCTGTAGGACCTGGCAAGGTCTCGATCTCGCCGCAGGAAACGCCACTGTCCGTAAGCATGACAAGAATGTCCTCGATAGTCCTGGTGTCGGGGGTATCAGTGGCGAAGAAAAAAACTTTGTAACCTTCAGCCAAAAGCCACCTCACAAATTCTGCGATCTTATTAACATAAGCTGTGTAGCTTCTTTCATCCCTGTGCGGCCACACCCTTGGGTCACAGTAGGCGATTGGGCTTACGCCAACGATCAACCGGCGAGCGCCTCCAGGTTCAAAATCGGCTGCAACTGACCGCGCAAAAAGAGGATAACTAAAGGCCAGATCCGGGTATACAGAATCTCGAGAATTATCTAAGAGAACTTTAACAGCCTGTTTAGATTCAGGATCCCTGTACGAGCGATATTGAGACAAACGGAGGGCTATTCCAACAAAGAAACGGCTTAAGCCCAGTTTTAGTGGAGATTTACCAACGCTCACGAACAACAATGGAACTCCATTGGCTCGACTGAGCACTCCCCATTTGAACAGGGCCCAAGGATGCCCCCAAGCTCCGCCCCACAATTCATCGAGCGCGCCACCCCCGCAAATGATCATTACATCCAATTTCCGTGCGGCCCGGGCAGCCGCCAGGATATGGCCAATCTCTGCAATCGCTTCAGAATAACGGATTGTTCGCATTATACCGAACACCCAAGGAAGTTTCTTCAGCCATTTCTTCAGTCGAAGTAAATACCTGTCCTCGTAGACCGGGACGTCAGAACTTTCTGAACCGATAACCGGATAGCCCCTCAGGTTAGTTGCTGCCACGGGAAATCCGGGAATTCCGAGTCTATGGCGGGCAGCATCAGGACTGAGAGTGATGCCCAGAATCTCGGCATCGATGATGCGCTTTCGTATGTTGGCGATCATCGCAGACAATATGACCTCGTTACCCAGGTTGCCGCCTGTCCACGGGCTGACAAGTCCGATGCGACGAATTCGTCTGCCTGAGACCAAAGGTCTCTCAACATTCATACCGCAGGAAGTCATTTATTCTCCCGAGACTGAAGAATGAGATGCGCACCCAACTTGAAAAGAGCAGATCTGGCAATCAAGACCGAGTCCAGAGGGAATCTGCATGAGGCTCGTGCCGCGATTAGCACATAGGATTAAATGGTCGGGGAGATTAGGGTAGTTGCCTGCCCACGCCCCCATAGGTCCGGACGTGCGCAATTGACGCATCCGGCTCCTCATATCATGCTTTCGCTGCGTGTAAGTATGCAGAGTAAACAACCCGTGGTGCGGTCTTAGTTCCATCACCTTTCCGGAATGCATACCCTCCAGACCGGAGGGGCCTAATGGCGCATAGATGGTACTGCGTACAAATAGCACAACGTCAACGGGTTGAAATCTTCCCATACGCATATGTAATGGTCCCTTAAACCTGGCGTCATTCGCAAGTCGCTGCGCGAACTCACTATTATACTGATTGTCCAGCGGATCGCTTCCCCTCCCTACGTAACCTGGAGCAGTTATCACAATGTCACTATCGTTTATGGATTTCATGATTTTATCCATGTCCATGGGCCCTTCTTCGTAATGCCACAGCAACTTGACCTGTGGTAATTGTTCCTTATGTATAGCCCACGGATAAATGATTTGCGGTGGATTGCATACAGATGAATCTCCTAAGAAGGCGATTAAAGGTTTCTCGATTCCATACGCTTTAATGGCCTCTCTCAGTCGGTCCCAATCCCACTGCTCCCGAGGAGCCATAACTCTCCAGGGCGCCCTCCATGCCGTAGGGTTAGAATCTACGATAGCAGCAGGCCAAATTGTTGGAAAACATATCAACCCCAACTGAAGAAGAAAAAGAGTGCTCGCCGCTGCAAAACCTAATGGACGGGAAGTCCATCGAGAAGTTTTTGCAAGCACACCAAATCCTATCGCGAGGAAGATCAACGAAGGACTTATCCCAGATAATTCTCGGTTGACTCTCACCAATTTTTCGTCATACTCCAACAAATCCCGTCAAATGTAAAGGTGAAACCTAAAGGGAAGGTTTAGGGTAGAGCTCCTAGCGCATACGACGGAAAGCAT
>JBKQTS010000240.1:0-6460 GCA_052143075.1 Syntrophobacteraceae bacterium
CTGGGCTATGACTCACCGGAGGAGGTCACATCCGCAATCACGGACTCTGCGCACCAGGTATGGGTAGACCCGAATCAACGCCTGGATTATATCCGGCAGCTCGAACATAACGGTGTAGTCCTTAATTATGAATGTCAGTATTATCGCAAAGATAAGACCAAAATCTGGGTATCGCTAAATTCCAAGCGTGTTGCCGGGCCGGATGGGAAGACGCTCCACTACTCAGGGTTTATAGAAGACATCACCGAGCGCAAGCGGGCCGAGGATGCCCTGAAGCAAAGCCAGGAGCGCTACCGTGCGCTGGTAGAGACATCAGCCGATTGGATATGGGAGGTGGATGCCAATGCGAAGTACACGTATGCCGACCCGAAGGTGGAAAAAATTCTGGGTTACACACCGGAGGAAGTGATCGGGCGTACTCCCTTCGAGTTGATGCCTGAGGAAGAGTCACATCGGGTTGGAGCTGCTTTCGCAGAGATCTGTGCCGATAGACTGCAATTTTCCCGGCTGATAAATGTGAATCTGCATCGAGACGGCCGCGAGGTGGTTTTTGAAACCAGCGGGGTTCCAATTTACGGACCCAATGGGGTGTTTCAGGGCTACCGGGGTATGGACCGTGATGTAACCGAACGCATTCTTGCTGAGAAAGCGTTGCGTGAAAGCGAAGAGCGTTTCCGTTTTATGGTGGAAGCCACGGGGGATGTACTCTATCGCCTGCGCTACGACACGATGACTTACGATTATTTGAGTCCAGGGATCGGTAAGCTGACTGGATACTCCCCGGAAGAAATTAAAACTATTGGATTTTCCAGCCTTGTCACCCGGATTGATTTGCCGGGGCAAGAAGACGTCCCTACCAAAGTGATTCTCGAAGATCGTCTTGCTGGGAAGACCGGCGAGTACAGGGCAGATTATCTTATAACCACAAAGACCGGGACCTCCAAATGGTTGCGAGACCACTCTTTTCCCTGGTACGACGATTCTGGCAAGAATATAGGGTCAGTCGGGATTCTCAGTGACTCAACCGCCTACAAACAGGCCGAGGAAGAACTGCGCAAAAACGAGGAACGCCTGAGACTAACGCTGGAAGCTAATAGCGAAGGGGTTTGGGACTGGGACATTCCCAGCGGCAAAGCGTTCTTCAGTGAGCGCTACTCTGGGATGCTCGGGTACGAACCGGAGGAATTTCCCAAGGATTATGCCGGCTGGAAAGAGCTTATTCACTCGGAAGATTTCGAGCGGGTCGATCAAGCGCACACGGCGCACATCCAGGAACGCCAGGAGTTTTGCGTTGAATTCCGGATGCGGAAGAAATCGGGCGATTGGTGCTGGATCAGGAGCCGGGGTACTGTCATCGAAAGAGATTCCGAGGACAGAGCCATTCGAATGGTAGGCACACACTTGGACATTACCGACGGCATACTGGCGGAAAAAGCCCTACGCGCAAGCGACGAAGTCAACCGTGCTACGTTCGAGCAGGCAGCGGTGGGCATCGCCCATGTCGGGATCGATGGCCGTTGGTTGCGCGTCAACGACCGGCTCTGCGCCATCGTCGGCTATCCGCGCGAGGAACTGATGCGGTTGACCTTCCAGGACATCACTCACCCTGAGGACCTTGAGAAGGACCTGGATTACGTGCGCCAGATGTTGTCCGGCGAGATCAAAACCTACTCGATAGAGAAACGCTACCTCCGTAAAGACCGTTCACAGGTTTGGGCCAACCTGGCCGTCTCGCTTGTGCGGAGAGACACGGGCGAACCACAGCACTTTATCTCCGTGCTTGCGGACATCACCGAGCGCAAGATGGCGGAGGACGAACTAAAAGAGACCAACGCCTACCTCAATAATGTCTTGGAGAATTCACCTGACGCCATTGGCATCGTGGATAAACACTGGAAGTTTGTGAAATGGAACAAAGTGGCCGCCGAACTGTATGGGTACAGTTTTGAAGATCTTCGAGGAAAATCGAGCTTGGATTTATTCACTGACCGGGATGAAATGAAAACAATGCTTAAAGATCTGCGCTGGCACGGTTCGGTGAAAAAGCGGGAAATGCTCATGAAAAGAAAGGACGGCAGTGTTTCCCCATTTGAGATTTCTATCGGCCTGTTGCAGGACAGTGAAGGCAGAGTCCTTGGCAGCGTAAGTGTGGGAAGAGATTTAAGTGAAATCAAAAAGGCTTTTATCGAACTCAAAGCCACTAACAAGCAACTCTCGAAGGAGATAATCGTTCGCAAGCGGGCAGAGGAGGAGGTGCAGCGGCTAAGCCGGCGAAACCAAGTGATCCTCGACGCTTCTGGAGAGGGCATTATCGGATTGGACCTGGCAGGCAGAGCTATCTTTATCAATCCGGCCGGGGCGGAGCTTGTCGGGTGTGAGATTGAAGAGCTGATTCAAAAAGACTTCCATCAGGCAGTCCATCACTCCAGGCCCGGTGGTGCTCCCTATCCTGCAGACGAGTGCCCGATGTTTGAAACTTTGAGGACGGGAGTCGCCCAGCGTGACAGAGACGAGGTATTCTGGAGGAAGGACGGCACGAGCTTCCCGGTTGCATATTCAAGTACTCCCATTCTGGAAGAGGGCCAAATTCTCGGGGGGGTCCTCACTTTCCGTGACATCAGCAGCAGGAAGCTTTCCGAGCTGGAGGTCCGAAAGCTCAGAGAGGATCTTGCCCACGCTAGCCGGGTCTCAATGTTTGCAGGACTTACGAGCGCCCTGGCCCATGAAATCAATCAGCCTCTGGGAGCAATCCTCAATTACGCCAGAGCCGCACAGCGGTTTCTTGCCGGCGCCGAACCGAAGCTAAGCAAAGTAAGCGAAGCCCTTCAAGGCATCATCCGGGATGACATTCGGGCTGCGGAGGTGATCCGGGGAATCCGGTCCATGCTGAAAAAGGAGGAGATCCGATACGAATCGCTGAACCTGAACGAGGTTATCGAAGAAATTCTGAGTGATATATGCAACGACACGGCCTTGGCGGCTGTGCCCATCATAAAAGAGTTCGACCCCGCGCTGCCGCCCATATGGGGCGACCGGATTCAGTTGCAGCAGGTCATTATAAACCTGACGTCGAACGCTGCTGCCGCGATGAATCGTGTTATGCCGGATTCTCCCAAGCTGGTTTTCAGGACCGAGGTCTTGGAAAATCGTGACGTGAAGGTCTCTGTCAGAGATTTTGGCGAAGGCATTGACGACGAGCATAAGGACCGGCTTTTTGAGCCATTTTACACGACCAAACCCGAAGGGTTCGGAATGGGGCTCGCCATCTGTCATAATATTATCGATACTCATGGGGGCATGATTTGGGCCGAGAATAATCCTGACGGAGGAGCAACTTTTTATTTTGCCCTGAAGGCTGCCGACGGCAGCACTGAAGGACAATGCTAAAGATGAAACCGAATATCGGATAGGGAATTCCGAGTTATGAAGTTCTATGACTTTTACTGGGTGATGATGGGTTTTGCAGTTCGTATGACTCAATAACCGCGAAGACCAATAAGGTTGTTGTGAACATCAAAATGAGCCCCACAACCATATTTATAGTTGACGATGACCCGTCGCACCGGGATTCCTTGCAGCTTCTGCTGGAGTCTATTGGTCTGGAGGTTGAAAGTTTTTCGTCAGCCCGAGCTTTTCTCGACGGCGCTGACCCTGAAACGCCTGGTTGCCTCCTGCTCGATGTGCAAATGCCCGAAATGAGCGGTCTCGATCTTCAGGATGAATTGGCTAACGCGAATATTTTCCTGCCGATCATCTTCATCACCGGGCACGGAACGATCCCCATGAGCGTGCATGCCATGAAAACCGGCGCCGTGGATTTTCTCCAGAAACCTTACGGTGAGCAGGACCTGTTCAAGGCGATTCAGCAAGCGATCGAGCGTGACCAGCAGATAAGGCTGGAAAGAGAGAAACTGCAAGAAATTCACAAGTTGATCGATACCTTGACTCCCCGTGAGTACCAAGTGTTCACTCTCCTCGTTTCCGGCATGCTGAATAAACAAGTAGCCTACAGGCTCGGAACCACCGAGCGGACCATAAAGGCCCATCGCAGGAAAATCATGGAAAAAATGAAAGCGAATTCCTTGGCCGACCTGGTCCGCTATGCCGAGAAGCTGGGCCTAGGAAAACCACTTGAATAGCCCCCTCCCCGACCGAAAAAACGGGCTCTATTGTACTAAGGTACAATTGCGCAATTCCCACCTCTGTAACATTATACTGGTCAGAGACATTCCAAGAAGGTTTTCATAAGTTCCGCAATCGCGGAGTGTAGTCTAACTCTTTCTCAAAAGAGTCAAAATGCCCATTTCGCTTAGCTCCGTCACAACTTGCAGAGAGAATTTATGCGAGTGCCGAAGTCTTTATCAGGCATGATACGGTAATGGCATCAAACGAGAAGAGGCCTAAACGAGCTTGTACAGAAACAACTCAAGATGAAAGCTTACTTAAGAAAAAAGGAACAAGCCATGAGCTGCCACCTACTCATAGGGAACCGGAAGCAATTCAAAGAAGTGGCCACGGACAGGCTGGACAAAACCACGGACGACCATGTTGCCGTCATTGCTGGAAAACGCGACACGCTCCCCGGAAAGATACAAAAAAAACACGGCATCGCATGTGAACAGCCAGAAAAGGATCTCAGCGCTCGTGAAGCTTCTTTGCAGTAGTTGAGGCTTGCTCATAGCCTTTCCACGACCCATCTGGCATTCAGCTCGGATCGGTCACATACAAACTGGCAAATTCATCTTTAGAACTGCATTAAATACAAAGAGCCGGCAAAAGGCAATATGACAAAACCAAAACTGTCATCATAATTGTAATCATATAAACCTCTTGTACGATGTCAATAAACTGAACTATCATGTTTATTTATCTATTATTGACAAGGCATTTATAGAACGAGTGTTGTTGAACATTTAATATTATTGTAAATAATATCATAGTTATAATTATAGAAAGTAAAATATACAAACGGAGATATTAAATGAAACTGATACTTGCAATGTTAATAATATGTACGTACATCATTACGCATGTTTATGCAAGTAGCACAATTGGGCATTCAGAGTGTCATGCAGTTGGACAAATATCTATGTTTTTTGCTGCGGCTGCAGATGATTGTGGCTTTGAAATAGATATGTATAAATTGCTTCCAATTATTGACATTTGTAACTCCACTTTAACACTTTCGGAAAAAGTGAACGATGCTAGGTCTGGATTATCAGAATGGAACAAGTTAGTGGCAAAAGATGGGAAGACTCAAGCATGTAATCAAGCGTATTATACTAGTACTTACTTGCATAAATCAAAGTAACGTTTTTTTGAGGCCCTTACGGCCTACGGATTTTTTCCGCCACTGAAAAGGAGCAGCCTTCTCATTGTGAACGGCAATAAAAGTGGTGATGGCATCCCGAACCTGCTGTGGGGACGTAAAACTTGCCCCCTTGAGCGTGGCTCGGCTCAAGATGCTGAACCAAACTTCCACCTGGTTGAGCCATGAAGCTCCTGTGGGAGTGAAATGGAAGTGTACGTTGGGGTGACGCTTTAACCAAAGGTTCAGGAGGATCAGGGTAGATACCCACAATATCAGCGGCTTTAGCAGCAAATTGGGGATCGGTGGAAATACACCAACTGTGCCTCCGTTGAAGTTGAATCTTGTGCTGTCTGAGAATGCGCCAGACATGATCTTTGGAAACATCTCCAAGTTCTTTGGCAACCAATCGGCCGTTCCACGTGGCCTATCCGCGTGGAGGCTCTTTATCGAGCACAGCCAGCACTCGTTTTTCAGTGTTTTTGTCGTAACTGGCCGGTTTTCCGGGCCTTGGCTGATCACTAAGGCCCATCGATTCTTTGAGCTGCGAACCGGGTGCGCCATTTGCTCACGGTCGCTTTTCGGATACTCAGGCTTTCAGCAATCTCCTTGGTTGCTTTGCCTTCGCCGGCCAAAAGAATGACTTGGGCACGCGGGTACATACGTTGCTCGGTCTTCCCATTTCTGGTCCACGACCGGAGCACCTCTCGCTCGGATTCGTTTAGTTGAATAGTAGTCGATCTCATGAGAGCAGGATACATCGTTACGCTCTTTTATGCAAGGAAGTACTAGAGAAATGCCATTCAGGACAAATAATTGCTTTAAGCAGAGAATTGGCGAAATTTTACGAATTTGGTGATACCTTTAAATTAGTCATAGGTGACGAGACCTAGTTAGTGAATTTAGAAGATAAAATGCATAGAAGGAAGAAAAGGTCGGTCGATTTGATGCTCTGTACAGTCAAACAATCTAAAGAATTCAGTTTAAAAGAAGGCTATCTTGAAAGGATTGGGCACGTTCTTTTCAAACCTGGATTATGCGTGAGCATGCGTGAAAATTATACTGCGTTCACTCCAACCATATGATATTGTGTCGCAAATTCGTCAAAGGGAGGGCAAGCTGCATGCGCGCAGTTGGTGACAAGCAAAGGGG
>JBKQTS010000241.1:0-46497 GCA_052143075.1 Syntrophobacteraceae bacterium
AATGGTTGACATTGGCCTTAATGAAGATCGAATACTAAAGATATCGAAACAGGAATACATGTGTTATTATACTCACCTTGCGCTATGGTACTGGCCGGAATCCGACTTGATTTTACATGAAAATGAACTTCTTAAGGTATATAATTTACTATCCGATGAAAAGTCCAGGGATATTTTTGCCTCTCGAATAGCTCTTTTTGTTAATGGTGCCGATTACCAATCATTTCAAAAGTACATCTCAAATGTATCTGCGGTCCGTCACTCAGAAGGTTCTAATTTTCTTGATTGTGCTAACTCTACGAACTATGATAGTGAATCATTCTTACAGTTTAATAATGACCTGATTCATTTGGATGACAACGAAGTTCTTATTGATGGTGGAGCGTTTAACGGTGATTCAACTCTGGAATTTATAAAGGCCTGTGTCAAAAACAAAGTGGCATATCGAAAAATTATCTGTTATGAACCAGATCCAAAGATATTTGTCAAACTGCGAGAGAATATGCGCCTATATAGCCATATTGTATTACGGTCGTTCGGCCTTTGGTCACATTCATCTACTATGAAATTTGTAGACTCCAATACAGTTAAACCCGGAAGCACAAGAATCCTTGCGGCGTATAATAATGACGATCTGACCGGCGGCGCATCCAGGATTACAGAAATTTCAACGACGAGTATTGACGAGGATTTCCCTGATGAGATCGCTACAATAATAAAAATGGATATTGAAGGGGCCGAGATGAAGGCCTTACATGGTGCAATGAAAACAATAGCGAGATGCCGGCCAAAACTCATAATCAGCGCATATCATAAGCGCGATGACCTTTTTGAGATTCCACTGCTGATTAACGAGATTGCGCCGGACTACGAACTATATTTCAGGCATTTCAGCAGCAATTTTGGCGAAACTACGCTTTTTGCAATCCCGTGATGTGACTGAGCCGCCTGGCCGTCTGCAATTAGCGCGGCATGCTGGTACTTATAAGGATAAGCTGATATTCATTTTGCAGAAGGAAATAGACATCCATGAGGGAGCACAAAGCCGCTCTTTCCCGCCTGTTCGCACACGGTGTCTTCCCCGATGATGCCTTCTACATCCACAAGGCCTTCCAGGGCCGAAAGATCATTGTCTATGGGGCTGGTGAGTCTTTTCATTACTTCAAAGAGGTTGTCATGCGACAGTACAGGTATACTCCGTCTGTGGTGCTGGATCGCAAATTCGCCCATGGCGACACCTTCGAGGGCATACCGGCTTTTTCTCCTCTCCAATATCAGCCTACCGCTGACGACAAACAAAATGGGTTGGTGGTCGTGTGTCTCGGCAAAAAAACTTACTTCGACGAAGTGGTCCGGACTTTACGCAAACTGGGTTTTAGTAATATCATTTCCCTCATGGATATCTATGAGATACACAATCCCTTTCGCTTGCCGCAGGAATTGGAGGAGAGCGGATATCAGTATTACATAAATCAAAGACAACAAATCGAATCCTGCCTGGATATTTTTGCGGACGATCACAGCAGGGAAATCTATGTTCGCTGTATGCAGACCCATCTGCAGCGAAAGCCGGTTGCGATTCCCATGAGTGACAGAAACGAACAATACACCCCCGAAGGCATTCCGCTTTCCCGTAACTATTCGCGGTTCATTTACTGCGGGGTAAGCGTCGCCGAGATGGCCAGGGTATTTAGCCAGGTTGGCAAAGTGGATGAGTTGGTGTGCTTTGAACCGGACCCCAATCAATTCGCCCTGACAGCAGAATACCTGTCAAGGAACCATGAGCGGCTGGCCCGGCGCGTTACCGCCATCCCGTGTGCTGTCTATAGTCATGAGGCAATCGAACCGTTCACGTACTCCGATACAAGTTTCGGGTCAAGAATCCTGGCATCGGGGGAGGCCCGCATTCAATGTGTTTCGATTGATCATCTCCTTCCGGGCTTTCATCCGACTTTTATAAATATGGACATAGAAGGCGCGGAGCCCGAAGCGCTTAAGGGCGCTGAAAAGACCCTACAGGCGAGTCGCCCGGACCTGGGTATCTGCGTTTACCATTCTCCCAGTCACCTGTGGGAAATACCGCTATATCTCCATAGCCTGGGGGTTGGCTATCGCCTCTATCTGAGAAACTATACGAGCTTCACAGGAGAAACGGTGCTCTATGCAGCGGCGTGACCGCAAGCTCCATGCAGCCTGAACGGACTGCAGTGAAGACAGGAGAATGAACATAATGGACGAACAGGCCAGACTGTTGCCCGGAACGGTAGTCTGGATCGCGCCGTTTTTTAACCGGAGCGGCTATGGGGTCGGAGCACGAGCCACCGTGGCTGCCTTGCATAAAGCTGGAGCGCACATCAGGATCTTGTCCAACAAAGAGATCGATCCAGGGCTGGATGATTGCGACCTGGCTCTTTTCAAATCGCTTGAAGCAACACCCCTTATTCCTCCGATTACTGCTATTATCTCGCACCTTCCACAGAGAATCTGGCTTGATTTGGAGCTGCCTCGACCAAACCTGCGCATTATAGCCACCACCTTTGACAGCAGCGAGCAGGGCAATTTGCCTCCCGCCGAATGGATGGAGGTGTGCAAAGAAATGGACCAGGTCTGGCTTATGGTGGAGAAAGAGCGGGAAGCTTTCATATCCGCCGGGCTGGCGCCCGAAAAAATCCAGTTAGTCCATTGGCCCCACCCCTGGTTGGAAAATCCTTTTGTGCCGCCGCCAACGCCCGAGCCGGCTACTCAAGAAAAGCCTTTCCGATTTCTCTCCATCGCAATGTTTCAGCCAAGGCGCAGGTGGGACACCCTGATTGAGGCATATTTGGAAGAGTTCAAGGGAGAGCATCATGTCGAACTTTATCTGAAGGTCAACTATCCTTCATGGCACCCCATACCCGGCAAACCCAGGCAGGACCTTCTTAACCTTGTCGGGTCGCTTCGCCAAAAGACCGGGTCGGAGGCTGCGATTGTCATTGATGAAAACATGGGAACACGAACCGGCATTGTTCATTTAATTGACAGTTGCAGTGTATATATTTCCACCGATACGGCCTCGACATCTCCGATCAGTGAGGCACGGGTAAGACAGCGAATGGTAATTATCCCCGATGGGTTGGGGCTTGGCAGGATCGGGGTGTGCATAGCTGTGGACCCACACGCGAGGTCCGAACTGAGTCAGGAGATGCTTTTGTATCAGCCTCACCATAAGGGTGCATTTATGCCGCAGCTCCATGTAAAAGATGTTCGCCGCGCCATGCGCACCGCCTATGATATGACGCTGGATGAACGGCAGGCCATAGCTGCCGGGGCCTTGCATGTGCCGGGTCCCACAGAGGCCGTCCCCATGGTGCTGAAAGCGATTAGCTCCGGCTGGGAGTACAAAGAAGCATCAGAAAAGGAGAGGAGAGCGAAGGAGGCCGTTATGCGGATAATCTGGGAAGGCTCTCAACTGGTTTCTCATTCGCTTGCCCTGGTCAACAGGGAATTCTGTCTCCAATTGATTGACGCCGGTTGCGAGGTCTCAATTATCCCCTTTGAAAAGGACAATATCGATCCCGGGGTGGATCAGCGTTTCGAAAAGATTGTTCAACGGATCCATAAGCCACTTTCCAGCAAAGCTGATGTTCATTTCAGGCAACAATGGCCACCTGATTTCAACCCGCCCCCGCAGGGACACTGGGTCATGATGCAGCTATGGGAATACGGCAGGCTGCCCGCAAGCTGGATCGAGCCAATGTCGAATCTGGTGGACGAGCTATGGGTCAGCAGCCGGCATGTTCTGAAAACATACATTGCCAGCGGCATCCCGTCAGATCGAGTCCAGGTCGTACCACTCGGGGTGAACGTTGACCAATTTCATCCTGAAGCTCAGAAGCGCTCTATGGAGTCATCAAAAAAGTTCAGGTTTTTATTCGTCGGGGGCGGGCTCTGGCGAAAGGGTGTCGATCTTCTTCTCGATGCTTACAGGGGCACATTTAGCAGCCGCGATGACGTCGTTCTGGTCATAAAGGACCTGCCGCAGGAGAAATTCTATATAGATCAGGGCGTGGGGAGAATAATCCGCTCAATACAAAAAGATCCTAACGCCCCGGAAATTTTGCATATGCAGACAGTGCTCGAACCTGGAGAGCTTCCGGGACTCTATACCGCTAGTGACTGCCTGGTCCACCCGTACCGCGCAGAAGGATTTGGCCTTCCCGTACTCGAGGCCATGGCTTGCGGCGTTCCCGTAATCACTACCGAAGGGGGCTCGACAGACGATTTCTGCTCGCCCGGCCAGGTGTTTCTGATCCCGTCCAGGCGCAGAGAATTCAATCCGAAAGACATTGAGCTGGCAGGTGGCGCCGGTTGGGTATTGGAGCCGGACCTGAGTGCTCTAAAAGCACATATGCGGGAAGTCTTTGAAAACAACAAAGTGGCTAAAGAAAGAGCTCTAAGCGTTTCAGAACATGTAAGATCCCATCACGGGTGGGAAGAAGTATCCCGGAAGCTGATCGCTCGCATTAATTTGCTTACTCAAAAGCCTATCCGCAGAAAGAGTGGTTTATAGGACTTGTACTGCAGGAGCTATATGCCCGGGTAAGGATCATGTAGCGGGATGCTGCTGCCGGATGTCCAAGCCGGCGCCGCATTGCGGTTGTACTTCCGGCTGATGCTCGGGCCGCAGCAGATCGAAGAGCGATTTGACAGGGTTGAAGGTGGCTGCAGGGACTTCTATGAATACGGTTATCCAGTGGGCCATGCCGCCGTTCCAGAGTCCGGGAAGCTCGAGGGCATGTATGTCTGTTCCGTCTATTGATTTCCTGGTGATTATGACCGCCCTGGGATCGACGAATTTTCTCAGATCGTGAGGCTTTCCTTCAAAATCCTGTACGCAGCATACGATATCGACCGGGTTGAAATGTGTAGATGAATTCCATACAGTGCTCTGTTCCGATGAATTTAAATCCACCTGAGCCTTTTCGACTATCTGAACAGACAGATCTCCATTTTCATCTTCGACCCAGAAGGGCGCTCCTCCAGGTTCGCCGGCGTTTGGGACCACGCCGCAGACTCGAATCGGCCTGTTCAAAGTATTGAGCAGAAAAAAGCGTTTCTTTTCTTCAGGCCATGTTTCAAACCCGTCGGGAAAGCTTAAAAGGAGTTCGCGCGCCGCGAAAACGGCAGCCTCCCTGACCGCCTGGCTCGAATCCCAATCCTGCATCCGGTGCAAGAGCGAATGAATTGTTTTCTGAATTGAGACCAGAAGGCCGCCCATCACTTTCTTCCAGAAGCAAACCGTCTCTTTGAGTCTATCGGGAACCACATTGTCCACGTTTTTTATGTAGATAAGGTCGGCGTCGAGATCATTTAAATTCTCGATCAGAGCGCCGTGTCCGGCCGGTCTGAAATGGAGCAGGCCGAGCCGGTCGCGGAAGGGAAATCCCTTCATATCCACGGCTAAAGTATTTGTAGAGGATTTCTGGAATGAAAAGGAAACATCAAAAGTAGCGCGGTAACGTTCCTCGTAACGGCGGCAAACGTCTTCCGTGAGCGCCTGGAAGCCTGCCTCGTGTTCCTCCGGTATGGTGAAATGCAGGCTGCACTTATTGCTGTTGTCCCCAAGGTATGTTACCGACTCGGCAAGCTGCTCCTCGAAGGCGGTCCTGTGTTCGTCGGGGTAGGAGTGAAACAGCAGCATGGCTTTGGGAAGATTCGCGTAGTTGAGTCCTCTTCCGGTCAGGAGGTATTCCAGCAGAGTTCTGAAATGGCCCTGTCGGATCATTTCATCGAGAATATAGCCGTCGCAGGTCAGGGCTTCCCTGAGGTTGTGCACGAAAGGGAATCTGTTGAGTTCATCGACAAAGCGCTTGAAGTCGCACGCGATCGAAACCCCCTGGTCCATTCTCTTTTGCAGCTCATCCCTTTCGAGATATTGGGGAAGAAAGAAAATCTGGAGCAGAGACTGGAACATTCGGGTGGCCGCCCCGGATGCCGGAACGAATTTCATGAACCGGCCCTGCCCGGCAGCCGAGGAGTGCAGACGGATATATTTCCCTAAATCGGCATCGTCGATTTTTTGAACGCCGTCACCAGGGGTGCACGGTCTTTTCAGGCGGATGAAAAAATCGGAGCGCCTGAATATGTCAATCTGCTCAAATACCCTGGCCGAACTGATGCCCAGGGTTTTCATCTGCTGACGGTCCGCGTTGGTAAACCTTATTGCCATTAACTCGCCCGCCGTTTTCAATAAAGAACCAAAAACCGGAATGGTTCACAAAAGACCATTCAAGGGGATTCCTTTACTGATGCACTAATCGAAATCCCCCCTTGGGAAGGGGGGACTGGGGTTATTTCGGGATAGAGTAATATTTGAAATCTCACTGTTTTACAAAGATCTCTATTTTGGCTTTGGATTTGAGCGTATCTATATATTTAGGGAGTTCCTGGGACATTTTTTCATTCTTCAGGTGCTGTTCGATGCGGGCCTTGACTTCATCAAAGGACATCGTTCCCGGTTCTTTCTTATCGGTCACCTTTATTATGTGATAGCCGAACTCAGTTTCCACTATATCGCTTGTCTCCCCCGGTTTCATCGAAAAAGCGGCTTTTTCGAACGGCGGCACCATCTGGCCCTTTTGGAAAAAGTTCAGGTCGCCGCCATTCTCCTTGCTCGGACAATCAGAGACCTCTTTTGCCACCTTGGCGAAATCCTCGCCACTCTGGATTCGTTTCTGAACGGCCTTGATCTTTTCCAGCGCCTGGGCCTTTTCTTCGGCAGTGGCTGTTTTCTCCACTTTTACGAGGATGTGGCTGGCCCGGACCGTTTCGGGAGTTTTAAATACGTCGGGGTGACTATCATAAAATGCCTTAACTTCTTCAGGGGTCACAGAGGCTTTCGATGCCAAATCCTTGTCTACCAATTTCTTAATGGCGAGTTGAGAGGCGAAGTACTCCTTCAACGCTGGTTCGGTCATATTCATCTGCTTAAGCGAGCTGGCGAAATTCTCAGGTGTAGTGCCCTTCTTCACAGCATCGAGCTGAGTCTCCACCTCGGCAGCATCGGCCTTGATTCCTTTCTTCTGCGCTTCCTGTTTCAGGAGTTCCCGGGCGATCAGGTTATCAAGAATTTCTTGCCTTAATGCCGGCATTTCTTTTTCGTCTGGCTGGCGGCCGGTCATGTGGATCCGCCGGTCAAGCTGATCGATTCCAGCCTGATAATCCGACATCAGAATGGCCTTCCCATTCACTATTGCGGCATCCTTTGCATCAGGTTGTTTAGTAGTGTCGGCGTCCTTTCCGGCCGCTTGCTTGGAAGACGTGTCGGCAGCCGAGGACAGGTAAAAGCCATAGCCGGCCAGGAACGTAAAAATTAACAGTGCGGAAGCGATTATTCCAGCCTTTCTCATTTCGTTCTCCTGATTAATAAATTACCCACGGAGGCAAACCTGGTCCCGTGGGTGCGGATTGTCAGCGAATGGGCCAAAAGGGGGTTTCGGCGCAAGTATAGTCCTGAGAGTACTTGGGAGTCAATAACCGTAATCGTGAAATCATACGGTGTTATTTTCCTGTCAATCCTGTCAAAATCTCCCCGCGCTTTTCTCCGGTTTCCGGAGTATTATAGACTATAGTTGTCAGGGCGAAAACTCAGGGAAAAGTACCTGTGGTGAGGCTTGTTCTGAGGAGAAATAAAGTGCTGGTCAGTGAAATCGGAGAGTTCGGGTTGCTCGGCCGCATAGCGGGCATGCCTGCGGAGATGGCGGCCGGGGTGGTCAGAGGGATTGGGGACGATGTGGCCGTGCTCGATGCCTCCGGGCCGGAATACCTGCTCGCTACCTGCGATATTCAGGTCGAGGGCGTCCATTTCACCCGTCAGGCCATTACGCCGTATCAGTTGGGGCGCAAGGTGGCGGCGATAAATGTGAGCGATATAGCCGCGATGGGCGGCGATCCTCGCTGGGCGCTCGTCTCGGTTGCCATTCCCGGGAGTACGGAAGTCGGATACGTCGAAGAGTTGTATCGCGGCATGCGAGAGCAGTCGGCACTGGCGGGCGCGTCCATTGTGGGCGGAAATTTGAGCCGCATGAAATCCATAATCGTACTGGATTTCACACTCCTGGGGTTAGTCGTTCCTGAACGGCTCACATTGAGGAGCACGGCCCGTGCAGGGGACGCTATACTGTTAACCGGCTCGCCTGGAGAGTCCAGGGCCGGTCTGGAACTGATCCGCCGGCCGGACCTCGCTGTGAGTTCTTCGAGCAGGCAGAAGCTTCTGGAAAGACATCTGTGCCCTCAGCCGCGTCTTATCGAAGGACAACTTCTCGCCCGTTCCGGCCAGGTCACCTCCATGATAGACGTAAGTGACGGAGTTATTGGCGATCTTGGCCATATTTGCAAATCCAGCGGCAAGGGAGCTGAACTCGAGGCTGCAAGCCTTCCCCTTAGCCCAGCGGTTTGCGAAGCGGCCCGCGCGGCTGGCGCGGATTCGCTCGAATGGGCTCTGTCGGGGGGCGAGGACTACGAACTCATGTTCACGTCAAGCCCCGAGGCCGTTCCCGTTCTGAAAAAAATGCTGCTCGATGAGACCGGAACGTCATGTGCGCAAATAGGAAGAATCACAGCCCGAATCAGTGAGGTATGGGTCCGGCTTGCCGATGGAAAGCGGGTTGCCCCATCGGTAAAAGGGTGGGACCATTTTCGTTGAATCGATAGGTAAGACGGACATAGGATGAAAATTCCCAGAGCGCTCACTATTGCGGGATCTGATTCGAGCGGCGGCGCCGGCATTCAGGCCGACGTAAAGACATTTTCGGCCCTGGGTGTTTACGCAATGAGCGCCATAGCGGCCCTGACCTCTCAAAACACGCTTGGAGTAGACGGAATTATCGAAATAGACCCTGATTTCATCTCGTCTCAGATTCGCTCCGTTGTTTTGGACATCGGAGTTGATGCCGTGAAAACCGGGATGCTCTCCAGTGCTGCGATCATATCGAGGGTCTCCTCCGATCTGAAGGACCTTGATATCCAAAATGTAGTTGTCGATCCCGTAATGGTTGCAAAAAGCGGAGAGAGGCTCCTGAAGGCGGATGCGATCGAGGCCCTGGTTTCCCGGCTTTTCCCGCTGGCATTGATAATCACACCGAATCTGCATGAGGCGGAGACCCTCACGGGTATGCGGGTCCAATGCGCTGACGATATGATGCGCGCTGCCGTGAAACTAAGGCAGTTCGGGCCACAATATGTGGTCATTAAGGGAGGCCACCTGCAGGGAAACCCGGTCGACCTGCTCTACGACGGCAGAACTTTTCGTGAATACCCCGGTCTGCGCTATGATACACCCCATACTCATGGCACGGGGTGTACCTTCGCCTCCGCCATAGCGGCATTTATAGCGAAGGGATCATCTGTGGAGGAGGCTGTCGGAGGGGCAAAAACGTACGTGGCGGGAGCTATTGCCGGGGGACTGCCCCTGGGCCGGGGACATGGACCTGTGCACCATTTTCACGAATTCTACGGGTTTGAGCAGGAGGGATAGGTGGGCCTCCGTTAATGCCTGCACTAAGCTTTGATTGGGGCAGGCAGGCCGTCGAGATCGATCCTGCTTGTGCCGACCGCCTCTGGTCATGGACAGATCGGGGATAGCGTCGAGATCCTGGCTGGCGGTCCCGAACGCCCTGGCAAGGGTTGTCATCCACAATCGATTCGTATATAAATGGGGTCGTATTATTTCATCGGCGTGTTAGCGGAATAAAAAGAAATAGGACATAATTTCCTTTTACCCGTCAACGTCTTTACGGCGGTTTCCACCCACCAGACCTCTACAACCTAAACCGGATTTGGACGGAATTCGGCTTTTGGCCGAAAACATATGACGCAGGAGCCCGGATGACAGATCACGTTCGCGTACTGCTGATCGACGATGACCAAGAGGATTTCCTTTTAGTTGCCGATATGCTTGCCGAAGCGGAAAATACTAAATTCAAGCTCGCTTGGGCGCAGACATATGAGGCGGGGTTGGAGGCAATTTGCAAGGGAGAGCACGACGTATATCTCCTTGATTATTTTATGGGTTCCGATAACGGTCTTGATCTTTTGAAGAAAGCCGTTGAAGGAGGCTGCAAGGCGCCTATCATTTTTCTGACGGCGCAGGGGAATTATGCGGTCGATCTGCAGGCCATGGAGGCGGGTGCATCTGATTACCTGGCGAAGGGCGAATTTACGGTCCCCATTCTGGAACGTTCTATCCGCTACTCCATAATGAAAAAGCATATCGAAGAAGAGCTAAAGCTGCATAGGAGCAATCTCGAGGAGCTTGTCAGGAAGAGAACCATTCAGCACGCCGAAGCGCGGGCCGACGCCGAGAGGCGCGCGCACGAGGCCGAAGAGCGGCAGGCGATCCTGGAAGCCCTTCTGGAACACATTCCGGAGGGCATCGTTCTTGTCAATTCCCCGCACCTCCAGGTTCAGGCTCTCAGCAGGTACGCTGTCGACATGGTTGGCCTCGCCGGTGAAAAACAAAAACGTAAGCAGCCGCTTACCGGTCTGGATTTGTCCATCGCGGACCTGTGGCCTGACAACTCCGGTTTGCTGAAGCCGTTAAGGGATGCCGCTCTGCGTGGAAGGATCGCGTCCGGCCAGGAGCACGCTATTAAGGTTAGCGGTCAAGACAATGTCCCCGTATTGGTTAGCGCCGGTCCAATTAGAGATGGTTTAGGGAATGTAACAGGCGCGGTGGCCGTCTGGAGAGATATAGGCGAGTTAAAACGTGTTCAGGAAGAACTGAGGATTGCCCGTGACAATCTCGAATTGAGAGTTCAGCAGCGGACCCAAGAGCTTGCAGAAACGTTGATAGAGCTCAAAGAATCCCGGGAAGGGCTGAAACTGCTGGCCTCCCAGCTCATTCGAGCCCAGGAAGACGAGCGAAAGAGAATCGCAAGGGAGATGCACGACAGCATCGGGTCTTCGCTCAGCGCCGTTAAGTTCTGCGTGGAAAACGCAACGGCGCAGCTCACTGAACATCCCGGGGTCCGGGAAAGTTTCATCATGCTGTCAAAGGCAATGGAGCAGGCGATTGATGAGTCCAGGCGCATCATGATGGATCTTCGGCCGTCGCTGCTCGACGATTTTGGAATAATTGCCACTATAGGGTGGTTTTGCAGAAGGTTTGAGAGCATTTACACCGATATCCCGGTTGAAAAAGACATCAGGCTTGAAGAGTCTCAAGTCCCGGAAAACCTGAAAATCATCGTATTCCGAATTATCCAGGAGGCGATGAACAATTCGGCCAAGCATAGCCGGGCCAGCAAAATATCTCTGGGCCTTTCATCCGAAAATGGATGTATTGCATTGCGCGTCAGGGACGACGGGGTGGGGTTCGATCTGGCCGCAGTAACCTCGAAGGGGCCTGGCGCCAAATTCGGCCTTGTATCCATGCGTGAGCGAGCGGAGCTTTCCGGCGGAGAATTTGAGATTGAATCCATTCGGAAAAGAGGGACCACAATCAGTGTTCGCTGGAAAATATAGCAGTTAGTGCCGCCTTACACGGCGGCGTTCTTCATTATGGTTTAATCCTGTTGATCCTGTAAATCCTGTCAAAGGTCTTTTGCCTTTGATCTGTTGTTTTCCCATGCTGTCATTCTTTTTTGTCTCTTTGCGTCCTGCCTCGAAATACGAGCCGCAGGGGCGTTTTATCCATCCCGAAGCTCGCCCTTAACTTGTTTAGCAGAAAGCGTTCGTAGGAAAAGTGGATGCTGTCGGGGTAGTTGCAAAACAGAACGAACATTGGGGGGCGGGTCCCGGCCTGTGTTCCATAAAAAAACTTGAGCCTGCGGCCGCGTACTATAGGAGGCTCATGTGCGCTGACAGCTTCCTGGAGTGCCCTGTTGAGGATGCCGGTTGAGATTCGGCTATTGTATTGCACGAAAACCTCGCGGACCGTCGGGAGCACTTTTTGCGTGCCTTTACCGGTGAGGGCTGAAAGGGTCAGGACCGGCGCGAAGGGCATGAAACGGAAACGCCACTTCAGATCTTCCAGGAAATTTTTCCGGGTTTTGGGGTTTGAGTCGAAGACGTCCCATTTGTTTACCCCGATAATGCACGCCCGATAGCGTTCCTGTATATAGCCCGCGATGTGGAGGTCCTGATCGGCTACGCCCTCGGAGGCGTCGATCAAAAGAACGCAGACATGGCTTTTGTCAATGCTTTGTAGCGCCTTGATTATGCTTATCTTTTCGAGCTTTTCCCGCGTTTTTCCCTTTTTCCTTATGCCCGCTGTATCTATGAGCAGGTATTTGGTGGCGTCTCGCTCAAAGAGCGTATCAACCGCGTCTCGCGTAGTTCCGGGGACCGGGCTGACAATGACGCGAGGCGCGCCCAGAATTCGGTTCACCAGGGTCGATTTTCCAACGTTCGGGCGGCCGAGAATGGATATGCGGATTTCCGAAACCTCAGCTTCTTCACCGGCTTCCACGATGGCGGGTTCAGGTATAAGCTCGACTATATCCGAGAGAAGGTCTCCCACCCCAAAACCGTGCGCCGAACTGATCGGGTAGATGTCCTGGACCCCGAGGGCGTAAAAATCGCTCAGATGCCTCTGCTGCTCGGGACCGTCTATTTTGTTTACCGAAAAAAAGATGGGTTTCGAGGTACGGCGGAGGATGTCGAAGAGGGCTGAGTCTTCGGGATGCAGCCCCTCTTTGCCGTCCCCCACGAAAAGAAGTATGTCGGCTTCCTCGAGGGCGTGAAAGATTTGCTCGCGGGTGCTCTGGTCGAAAAAGGATTCGTCCTTGCTGATGAACCCTCCCGTATCGACAAGGGTGAAGTTTTTTTCGTCCCACTCGCCTCTGGCATAATTCCTGTCCCGGGTGACTCCGGGCAGGTCATCGACCAGTGCCCGGCTGCTTTTGCTTATCCTGTTGAAAAGAGTGGATTTGCCGACGTTCGGTCTTCCAATGATTGCAATTATCGCCATCTATCTCGCCTTTTTAATATTCGTATATCGATCAAATACCTGTTTAAAGGTTTTTTGCTCCCGTGTAAATGAGCGTGTTCGACGGCAGGTCATTGCTTTTGGGGAAATGAGACCCATTCCGTTGAAAGCGCCGCCGTCCATGGCGGCGCTTGAGGACTTTTCAAAAGCGTGGGGTCAGGGGGGAACATGCGCCCCCCACACCCCCTGCGCCTATGGTCATGGACAGATCAGGGATAGCCTGGAGATTGAGGGGGATCTTTAAAGTGAAAGAGCATTCTCCCGCTCTTTTTGGGCTATCAAAAATTATCTTGATAGCAACTTGGTATTAAAGGGTTCAAGCTGACGGATGCCCTTGACAAAGCAGCGACCATGTGAAATAAAACTTTAAATAAGTCGATGATTGTGCCTGCAGCGGATAAATAGGCGCCGGAGACGATTCCGGCTTTGATTCATCCGCAGACCAAGGTTGCCATCCTTTATCAAAGGAGAATCCAATGTACGAAAGACCCGAGGAGTATGCGAAATACTGGGTGGAACAGGCCATAGACTTTTACAAGCTGGTTGGCAAAGACATTGCTTTGGCTGAGTTTTCCAATCCCAACGGAATGTTTGTCCAGGGCGATCTGTATGTTTTCATTTTGAGCCCCGCCGGGGTCATGCTGGCGCACGGGGTCAACGACAGGTTCGTGGGACTGGATTTCCTTGGCGTTAAGGATTCCGACGGCAAAACGTTTAATAAGGAAATTGTGGACGATGCGGAGAGTAAAGGCAGCGGGTGGGTGAAATATAAATGGTACCACCCCAGAAGAAGTAAGGTCCTGCCCAAACTGGCCTATTTTCAGAAAGAAAATGATTTGATCTTTTGCAGCGCGGTTTACAGTTACGAGGACTAGCGGAGCATTTCGTAAACTCCTTGATATTTCCGCAATTATAAAGGTAGCGAGAAGCGGGGAGCAAGAAGGGTTTTGTTCCTGCTCCTTGCTCCCCGCTTCCTGCTTCCTCGCTAATTCTCACCCCGTGGCCTGGATTTCCCTGTAATGGTGAGTATCGATGCGGTGCTTCCGGATAAGCTGCCAGAATGCGCGCCGATGTTTGCTTGCAACCCTGGCCGCCTCTGAAATATTACCCTGGGCAAGCGAAAGCACCTGCTGAATGTAGCGCCTTTCAAAATCCACAACGAATCTCTCCTTGGCATCCTTAAGAGGTTCGAAAGGCGCTACCTCCGGAAGCCCGATATCGCAGTCATCGATCGTCCCCTTTTGCAAATGCGCCACGGTGCGCTCGATCACGTGCGCCAACTCCCTTACATTGCCGGGCCAATCATAAAAAAGGAGCTTCTGCACGGCTCGCAGCGAAAAGCCCTCGATGCGTTTCTCGGACTCATGCAGATGCGCTCTCAGGAAATGAGCGGCCAGAAGAGGGATGTCTTCGCGCCGTTGCCTCAATGGAGGAAGTCTGAGTTGGAGGACATTTATGCGGTAATAGAGATCGCGGCGGATTCTACCGGAAGCCAGAACCTCTTCAGGCGCCGCGCCGAAAGTCGCAATGATCCTCACGTCAGAGCGGCATTCTTTTGTAGAACCCAATGGACGATATGTTTTTTCCTGGAGGAAACGAAGCAGCTTGACCTGTGCGGAATAGGGCAAGCTGTCGATTTCATCGAGAAATAGGGAGCCGCCTTCCGCCTCGCCGATAAGACCCTTCTTCACGGTCCTGGCCCCGGTAAAAGCTCCATGTTTATGACCGAAGAGCTCATTTTCAGCCAGTTCCGGCGGCAGTGCCCCGCAGTTGATGGCTACCAGCGGTTTGCCTGCTCTATCGCCCAAGCGATGGATTAGCCCCGCACAAACTCCTTTTCCCGTCCCGGTTTCCCCTGATATCAGGACGCAGGCGGCGCATTTCGCTATTCGTGGGATTTTATGGATTTCTTCCAGGAAGGCGGGGCTTTGGCCCACCAGGCTTCGGGATAAAAGTTCCTTTTCCCAATGTTCCACTCTCTCTCCTCCTGCGGGCGGCCGTCTTCTGATCTGAAAGGTAGAGCAGCATAGCCGAGCTAAAGATAAAGTCTTTTCGGGATATTGACGGCCATTGAGCCATTGCGATTATGATTTCAGCCCGATTGTGCCAATCCTAACTTGAGTGATTTAGACTTCGATACCAAACTGAGCGATCCCTCACTTTTGTGAGCTCCTCAGAGTGGAGGAAATTCAGCCCCTGTGAAAGAAGGCCCCATCGATGATACAACTGGCGAGATCTGTAACGCCATTTCTATCATTATGAATACGGGCAAAGTCATGTTGGCGCTAATAAAAGCAGCAATGTGTGAGAAATGAAATCAGGTTGATACAGTAGATTCCTACTTAGTTGACTGTATTTCGAAGGGTGGGGTAGTAGTAGAAAGCAATACATTGTTTTACATACAGGGAGACTGTCTGTGTTAATTCAATGCCGATTTCTGCCGTTTCAGCTTCTTGTAATTTCTGGAGCGTGCTGGTAGATATCGGATTCACAGATACTTGCGCTGTTACGATTTTCCAAGCTGGCTAGTACTTACTTGGTTAATTGGTGTGCTTAATTCAATGGAACACCCTATCTCTTCATTCCGGCGCAAGCCTGAATCCAGATGTCCTTTTCATCTCAAGAAATACTCCGCACCCCGGCTTTCACCGGGGTGACTAGTGGAACGTAACACTACCACGGCGTAAATGCTGACAACGGTAAATATGTACTTTTTCAATGGTAGGCAGAGGCAAAGCCACCACGAAGTTATAAAGAAAGTTGAGGAGCATTTTAAGCGATACGTCGCCCGGCTCGGCTGAATTTTCACGGATTTGGAGAAGCTAAAATGACGCCGCCGGCTTATAATCATTGGCTCTCGACCGGCGAATCGAGGCAGGATGCTAATTTCTTTATCTTCGCCGCTAACTCCGGACGTTTCACAAGGAATCGAGTCCAGATGTCCCGTTCCGGAAGGTAACAGGCTCAATGTGGAATGCGCAAGCACAGGGCCTTTGCCGAGATCTCTTAGCGTGAGATAGTCTTTTTAGTAAGGCCGGGCGTGCCAAGTCCAAACGGGAGCGATATAATTTGGCTGACTTGAATGGACGATGATGGCTGGTAAGGGAGTTTCAAATGAACATTTTCAAAGATTTTACGCTCAAGTGGTGGCAGGCGGGTATCTTCAAAATTGCGTTGCTCTCTCTCGGTGTTATCATTGGATCGATGTGGCCTGAGTTGTTTAAGGGATTGACTCCTTTTCTCTTCTTGCTCTTTCTTGCTTCAGTAGGCTATGTCACCTATGTGTGGTGGAAGCAGTAAAAAAAGGTAGCAAGAAGCGATGAGCGAGGAGCGGGAAGCGGCAATCAGAAGCAGGAAGCAGCAATAAAAAATCTTCTTTTCTTCTCGCTCCATTTTTGCTTTCCACTTCTCGCTCCCGGCTCCCTGCTTCCAATATAGGAACCGCAATGTCAAAAGTTCTTCTGCCCCTGCCCAGTCTTGACTTCGATCCTACCGAAAGCGCCGGGAGTTGGCTGGTGCTGACCGAAGGCGGTCATCGCGTCGAATTTGCAACGCCCGATGGACGGCCCGGCGCCGCCGATGACATCATGCTCACTGGATGCGGACTCGATTTTTGGGGCTTTATTCCCGGGCTGCGCAATTTCACCCTCCTGGGCAAAATTCTCGGAGCCAATCGCCAGGCCCGAGACGCATACCACGCGATGGAGCAGTCCCACGAGTTTCAAAATCCCCAGCGCTGGCAGGATATTGATCTGGACGCTTACGACGCGTTGCTGCTGCCGGGAGGCCACCGTGCCCGAGGCATGCGCCGGTATTTGGAGAGCGCTGAACTGCAACGCATTGTTCTCGATTTCTTCTTAAAGGGAAAGCCGGTTGCCGCAATCTGCCACGGTGTTCTGCTCGCTGCGCGCACAATCGATCCGGCCACTGGCCGCTCCGTTCTCTACGGTCGCCGGACCACTGCGCTTACTTGGGCATTTGAGCGTTCCGCAATGATTGCCGGTCGCATCGGCCGGTTCTGGGATCCAAACTACTATCGCACCTACCTCGAAAAACCGGTGCAACCAACTGGCTACATGTCGGTTCAACAGGAGGTGACCCGGTCCCTCGCTAAGGAATCTGACTTCCTCGATGTCCCCGCGGGCAGTTCGCAGTTCCGCGCTCAGGCCAGCGGTATCCGCCGTGACTCTCCCAGTGACTCTGCCCCGGCTTTTGTGGTTCGCGATGGCAATTATCTATCGGCCCGCTGGCCGGGGGACGTTTTCACTTTCGCCGGGACCTTCGCTGCGATGCTCGATGAGAAACGAGTCTGATGAGGCGCCGCATTACATGGAGTATTTCAGATCGATCTGTGAGGCTCTTGAAGAACATCAGGGAGCGGTGCAATGAGTGAGCGGTTGCTGGAGGGCTTGATAATCAGGCACATGTTGTTAAGGGACTTCGGGGTTGATCTCCCCATCTCGGGTGGCCGGGGCAACTCGCTGGACAATCCTGTGGTGCTCGAGTTTAAAGTGCCGAATGATTATGTGTCCATTGAGCATGCCTACCAGAAGTATTTAGGGCTTGGGAGAAGAATCGAGTGGAGGGTCATTAAACAGGAGCTGATCGAGAGGCGCGAAAGGTATTATGACAAAATCAAGATAGAAACAGTCCAGACAGATGGTGATCGCATTATAAGGCAGATCGAGAACTTCTATTTTGACATTACTGATTGTTTCGGTAGAAAATGATTTCGATTTCGGTGGCGCCGGGTTCGCAGCTTGCCCTTTGTTTCCTGATGCCCGCGAGATCGAGGAGGCGTAAATGACAAGATTCAAATTCCTGCTTCTTATGGCCGCGCTGGTCGGATTCGCCGGCCTTGCTTATGCCGGTTTCGACGAGGCTAAAGATGCTTATGATAAAGGTGATTTTGCCAGGGCTTATAAAGAGTTTCAGGCTTTGGCCGAGCAGGGTAATGCTGAGGCGCAGTGTCTTTTGGGAACACTGTACGCCAAAGGCCATGGCGTGCAGAAGGACTATGGCGAGGCGCTGAAGTGGTATCGTGAGGCGGCGGAGCACGGACTTGCCAAGGCGCAATATTGTTTGGGAGTGATGTTCGATATGGGTGAAGGCGTGCCGCAGAACTCTGCCGAGGCCGCAAGGTGGTATCGCAGGGCGGCGGAGCAGGGAAATGCCGTGGCGCAAACAAATCTGGGCGCGATGTACGCTTTGGGGCAGGGCGTGCCGCAGGACTATGTGCAGGCGCATATGTGGTTTGATTTGGCAGCAAGGCAAGGCTATTCTGAAGCCCGGAAGGGCATAGATGCGGTTGCCGATAAAATGACGCCATCCCAGATCGCCGAGGCGAAGCACCTGGCAGGAGAGTGGAAGCCCAAAAGCCGGGATTAGGGCTTGCCCCGCGATTTTGTTTGACTCTACTGTATTCAGACCTTAACCTTGTGCATGGGATTTTTGGGTGAAAGTCAGCAAAGCTGAAGCAATGGTCTAAAAGATCAGGAGGGCGTATCATGACTGAAAAAGGTTACCCAAAGTGGTACATCCAAACAAAAGAAGCCCACAAGGAGTACATCGCGGCGCTGGAACAACTCGGCGAAACCGTCAGGAAACAGGGGCCGCTGGACGAGAAGACATCTCAATTGATTCAGTTGGCGGCTGCAGCGGCGATTCGCTCCGAAGGTTCGGTCCACAGCCATGCCAGGAGGGCGATTAAGGCCGGAGCAACATCCGAGGAGATCTACCACACGATAATGCTGCTTACGAGCACCATCGGGTTTCCAACCACCTCCGCAGCTTTGAGCTGGGTTTACGACATCATGACCGAAAAGAAGTAAAATACTTTTCGCTTGCCTCTTGTCTGGCATAGTTACCCTTTATTGCTGGTATGGTAAACAGGGGTTAAGACCCGCCGGCCCGATAGATATAGGAAGCTCCTGGAAGCCGATTAATATGGTTCCTCAGGCAAATAAACACCTGTGATCAGGGCTTCTTTGCGAAAGAATTATTCTGCCTCTGCTAAGCACTTCTTGTCCTGAAAAAGAAATGAGTATTAGAAAATCATTGCATTTACGCACTAACCTATTAAAATCCGATGTCCTTACTTTGCATTTGTCACTTTTACCTCCACGCCAAAGGATTGCCAATGTCAAAAAAACTCATCGAGATTGCATCAGAAATTGTCCAGACTCAGGTATCCTCAACGCCTATGTCAGCCGCCGATATCACTGCTTCTCTCCGGCAGGTTTTCAGCACACTCCTGGAAATGCAAAAAGCTGAGGCGGGAGGAATTGAGTTAGCTCAGGTTGCCGTAGGTGCTGCAGAAACGCCATCAGAAGAGAAACCCGTGCTCAGCCCGGCAAATTCTATCCAAAACGACAAAGTAATCTGTCTCGAATGTGGCGCCGAGATGAGGCAGCTTACCTCGAAGCATCTCGTTTCCCACGGCATGAACCAGAAAGAGTACAGGAAGAAATACGGATTTTCGATGCGAACGCCGTTGTCTGCAAAGTTATTGACCAAAGCGAGAAGCAAAGCAGCTAAGAAGAGGGGGTTGCCGGAGAAGCTCAGACAATATATGGAGGCAAGAAAGCAGAAAAAAGCGGCAGCATCCACGAAAGCGGCTACGGCTGCAGTGACGGCCGGCAAACCGAAGCGGACGAGACTTCGGAAAAACAAGGCGTAATGATTGCGGCAAGTGTATTACAGTGAAGTAAAGGCAGTTAGAATTGGCCGATGCTGGTTGCAGAGTTATTGACCCTTGGCTATGGAGAAATTGCAATGCCCTTTGTGAACATCAAGATCACCAAAGATGGTGTCACCCCTGATCAGAAAGCCCGGCTTATCAAAGGAGTGACACAGCTTTTGGCTGATGTCCTTGGTAAAAATCCACAGACAACGTTTGTCGTGATTGATGAGGTTGAAACCGACAACTGGGGTATTGGTGGAGACACGGTTACCGTCAGAAGGAGAAAAGCTCCTCAATAGGCTATTTCACCGGGCATATCCCTATCCGCCGTTGCGGGGTCTTACTCCTTGCCGGCTGGCTGGCTGGGCAAGTCCGTATTGATCTGCCTGTGGGCATGTTTCGTCGGTCGTGGCTGAGAGGCCTTAGGTTGCTGTTGTTGTTCAAATTGGTAAGGTTGGTAAAATTTGAAAGATTCGTCAGGTTGAGAAGGTTCGTCGAGTTGATAAAGCTGATTAAGCTGGTAAGGACTGAAAGGTCCATAAGCTTGATAGTCTTGAGCTAACGCCGATGACGCAAAGAACAGAACCGCGAGCGCAACGATTATCTTTTTCATAATTCATCCTTCTGTTTGGGTGAGTTGCATTTTACAGGCAAAAGTGATTTTCGCAACAGAAAAAGGCTTTCCAAGTCTATACCTGCTTGCCCGGACAAAAGACACAGGGTCATCCGGCAAATGAGTGCCTAAGGTCAGGGTTTTTCCCTGCCCCTGAAGGGGCTGCAAAATATATCCCGGAGTCAGTCCCGCGCCACGTGGGACGCCACCCTGGGTATTCATGCACGCAAACCGATTTTACCCTGAAAGTTACATCTGCTGTCTGTCTGTCTCGAAAAGACACTGGATTCCGGCCCAAAAACACTCAAACACGGAATGACGAAAGTGGGAACCCCGCCCCTTTTCATTGTTTCAGGGTGGCCCGAAGGGACATGAGGAGCTGTTACTCATTTGCCGGATGAACCAAAAATACTATGTGCGATTCTCATTCGGGCTTCTTTCCGAAAAAATTATTCTGTTTCTGCGTAAGCACTTCTTGTCCTGAAAAAGATGAGTATTAGAATAGCCTATCAGGTATCAATTTCATCTTTTGTCAAGGATCTGTCCTTTTTCAATCTGATGCTGATGCGCCGTCAGCACGCATCACGGGAGGCGGTTTATGGACAAGACAGCAGTGTATCCGGGTTCGTTCGATCCGATTACCTACGGCCATCTGGATCTGCTGGATCGAGGCTTGACGATTTTTGATCGCATCATAATAGCCATCGCTGACAATCCTGCTCAAAAACCTCTCTTCACTCTTGAAGAAAGACTTGAGATGATCAAGTTATCCGTGAAAGACCACCCCCAGCGGCATCGATTGGACATAGACACATTTCAGGGACTACTGGTCGACTACGTGCGCACGGTCAAATCAAATGCAATCCTTCGAGGGCTGCGAGCGGTCAGTGATTTCGAGTATGAATTCCAGATGGCTCTGATGAATCGAAAACTGAACGGCGATATCGAAACGCTCTATTTTATGACGGGAATGCGCTGGATATATATCAGCTCCAGCATCATCAAGGAAGTTGTAGCATCAGGCGGGTGCGTAACAGGTCTGGTTCCGGAACCTGTCGAAAGGGGTCTTGCAAAGCGTCTGGGCGCCCCAGCGAAGAAATCTTTGTGATTTATGGACTCGGGTATCCCAAGAGTTCTTTCGGATGGAATCCGACCCGGAAATGCGGTTCATGATCCTTTGGGAATCACCCACCTCCCCCAATTTGCGGAGACTCTTTACCACAAATTTGTGTAATTTAATCTGGCCCTTTCAGGGCAAGAGAAACTCTAAAAACCTCAGGGGGCCGAATTGTCCCCAAAGATGTCCAATCTATCCGTTTCCTTTTGATTTTCAGCATGACGCGGGAGTTGAGCCCGCTGCTCCCCCGCACTGAAGAGTTCATAGTGGGTATTTGGGTTTCACCACCCAAGCTGGTGTGTCTTGCCGGGCGCACAACAAAAAAAGCCCGGAGCTTATCACCCTGGGCTTATGTTTAAACCTAGCCTGTCAAATTACAGGATCAAGGTAATTGACAGATCAGGATATCTCCTTAACAAGTCGAAAGCCGATAAACTCGCTCCTGGAATTGGGCGGCCAATGGAAGCGGCTTGCCGACCGGCAGTTTTTGGCATTGCCGAACCAGGAACCTCCACGGATTACTTTCCCTGACCCCGATTTTGGTCCGTGGGGGTCCGTTTGCGAATCTGCGTCGTATTCGCCATACCAGTCCTGACACCACTCGGAAACATTGCCGTGCATGTCACACAGTCCCAGGGCATTGGGACTCTTTTGCGCCACAGGCCGGCTTTTCCGGCCGGAGTTGCCGCAATACCATCCGACCTCGCTCAAAAGTGGGTCATGGACACAGTAAAGCTCTGAAATCTCCCCGTTGCAAAAAGGAGTCGAACTCCCGGCGCGGCAGGCATATTCCCATTCCGCCTCAGTGGGGAGCCTGTATATGCCGGCCTTCCCCGCGTTGAGCCTCCTTATGAATCCCTGGCATTCATCCCAGGATATGCTCTCGATCGGGCAGTCGTCCCCGCCGCCCGGGAAGGATGAAGGATTATTCCCCATTACAGCTTTCCATTGCCCCTGGGTTACCGGGGTTTTCTGCATGTAGAACCCTTTTGTCAGGATCACCTCGTGCATTATTTCATCGCTGCTCCGGCCGGTTTCATACTCAGGGCTTCCCATCAGAAAGGCCCCTGGAGCTATGAGGACAAATGAACTCTCAAAAGAAGCAAGGGGGTCGGCCTTGCTGGAACTTTCGCCGGAAAGGACAGGCTTTTCTTCCGTCTCGACCGGCTCTGGTTCACAGCCCACATTTTCCTCGATTATGCCGGCAGGAACGGCAACAGCCTCTTCCGTCTCAACCGGCTCAGGTTGATAATAAACCTTGTGCTCAGCTGTGGCAGTCGGAACAGTAATGTGCTTCTCTTGGACCGAATTCTCCACCTGCTGTTTGTCAGGCGGCAATCCGGCCTCCGTCATTTTCAGCCTGGAAAAAATAGGCTCCTGTTTTCGTCTCGCCATATAAGCACTCGAGAAAATTGAATGTACATTTAGGAATTTAGGGATTTAATTCCTCAATTCCTTAATCCCTCAATTTGGGACTTGGGGATTCGTAAAATTTGCCCCATAAGAATCCGGTTTTTATCATGGATCCGGGGATTGGCCGACAGGATCGATTTCTCACCGAACGCCGGGTCTTCAGGAAACCATCGTGCGGCGATTTTGAACAAGGACTCTCCTTTTTTAACGGTCACAGTGAAAAAATCTGAAGGCCCCAATGCCCTCTCGCCGGTGCGGAGATCTTGAGCCTCCCCATTCGGATTTCCACCCTTTGCGGTAATCTTTTTATCGACATTTTCACTCTGAGATTGGGTGGATTCCCGATCTGCATTCGAATTTTGGCCGTTGGCCGGCGATTCCCCAGTTGGTGCGGGATTCGCTGATTCTCCGACAGAAGGTTCTTCGACAACAGGAGAGGCCGTATCGATCTTCATTGCGCCTTCTTTAGGAATGACCTCGGGAGATTCCTGTGCAGGACCAGGAGTTTGCGGTGTCACCAAGCCAGGCATATTGCTCGAAGCGCTTTTTTCTTCGGCTCTCGAAGGCTTCGGGATCTCTTCGCTTTTCACTTCGGGAACCGAAGACAGAGGCTTTTGAACAAGAGTGTTTACTGCCTTAGGAGGACCCGAACCGTCCAGCCAGCCTTTTAAATTTTCACTTAGCTTTCCCCTATAATCAAAAAAGACCAGCGCGAGAAGAAGCACCAGCGCCCCCCCGGCAAGCGCCGGCTTCAATTTTATGTCGCTGAATTTTTCGACGCCAAATTTTCTGTCGCTGAATTTTTTGACGCCAAATTTTTTGTCGCTAAAAGATCTTCCGGGCTTACTTGCTTTGGGCGCAAGAATTACGTCACTGTGCAGGGCGTCATGAGCCTTTTGAATGATCCTCCCGGCAACCTTATCGCCCCTTTCGCTCATGCATACGAGGAGGGCCGTATCGCACAATCGATTGATGCTGCGCGGGACCCCGCCGGTCATTTTATAGATCGGTTTTTTGCACGACGATTGAAAACATTTGTCGAAGCTCGACCCTGCCACCCCGAGCCGATGGTCTATGTATTCGATTGTCTCGGAAGGGCTCATCGGGGAAAGGAACCGGTTCACATTTATTCTCTGCCTAAGCTGGCGCATATCCCTTCGATGCAGCTTGTGGCTCAGTTCATTCTGGCCGATCAAAAGTATCTGCAGGAGCTTGTTTTCAGTGACCTCGATGTTGGAGAGGAGCCGAATATACTCGAGGCTGCCGATCGAGAGGAGATGGGCCTCGTCTATGATCAGCACGAACTGTTTGCCGTCAAGACTCGTCTTTGTCAGTGCGGCTTTCACCTCATCGGTTAAATCGAGGATCCCCTTGCCCTCCGGGTTGATCTTTAGGACCCGGGCGATATAGCGCAATATCTCCATGTATTCGACGTCGGGATAGGGAACCAGTATCGGCTGGACGGATGGGAGCAGGCTGCTGAGAACATGATGGACGATCATCGTCTTCCCGGTTCCAACGTCCCCGCAAACCAGGGCGAAGCTCTTCTTTTCCTGGACGAAATAGAGCAGCGCCGCGATTACCTCTTCATGGCTTTCGCTCAAAAAGAGAAACCTCTGGTCAAGGGTGTTTTCGAAAGGGGAGCAGGAGAAACCGAAGTAGGAATTGTACATTTCAAGGGCCTTTTTTTAAAGCCTTAACCGCAGAGACGCAGAGAACGCAGAGTAAAGAAAAAAACCAGTTCTCACCACGCAGATCACGAAGAGCGCGAAAATAAAAGAATAGGCCACACGGGCCTTGGAGACCAGGCATCTTGCCCCCTGTAGCCCCTTCGTGTTCTTCGTGCTGAGAAAGGAATTGGGGGGGTGGGGGTTTAAATTCCCAAATTCCTAAATCCCTAAATTCCCGCAGGGCAGGTGAATGGGTATTGAGAATGTCATCAAACTACTCATAAAAAAATGGCTTTAGTTGTTCCTCAGGGATAAACCTGGATGCCAAGAAGAGCAGGTGAACAGGTCAATAGGTGAATGGGTGAGTGGGCCAAAGACAGGCTACGTTCCACCGCATGTTTTTTTCCATGCACCTATGCACCCATTCGCCCGCTTTTCATTCCATTCGCCTACTCACCCGGCCTTAGGCGACATCGGCCAGTGGCTCCAGTTCCATTGTTATCAGCAGCGTCGGATGGGGTGTCAAACCCAATTCGAACAGGTCTTCGCCCTCCAGGTGCAACTGTACGGCTTCCCTCAGGTTAGCCACAGTCTCATCAAGGGTTTTTCCCTGGGTCACCACTGCGATCTCAAAGCACTGTGCAATGTAGTATTCGCGGCCCTTCCTGATAAATGCCTTAATGATGTGCTGTAGTTGCTCAGAATCTTTTTTTACCATACGACTCCTCCTGCCCCTCCGTCTTCCGTCACCTGCAGCGCAATTGGGGTAAGCTTTCAGCAGGGAGACGCATTTCCCGACGTCAAAAAATGCGGAGTAAACCAAGTTGACGCAATTTAGCAGAATTTTCAGGACTTAGCAAATACAGGGAACAGCTTTCACCACGAAGGGACGAAGGACGCGAAGGAAAGCTTTTTGGGGCAGGCTTGGGTGGCGGGATAGAGGAAATGACACGGTTTTAAGAATTTTGCGGCGTTCACCACGAAGGACACGAGAAGCAAGAAGCCTTTGCTGCTTGCTCCTTTTCTTGTTTTTTCTGCTCACAGTTCACTGTTCACTGTACTTCCCGCTCCCTGCTCCTTGCTTCCTGCTTCTCTTTGGATCAAGCCGTCTCGGACATGAAACAAGGGCTGGTGTGTAGGTGAATAGGTGAATCGGAAACCCCAAAAGATTGTAGTTATGTTGATGTTCAGAAAAGTGGGCGTTATTGACGTATAAGCCCTTAGTCCTAAGCCGCTTTCCATCGTCCATGCGTGACTACTCAACAATGCAACGACTCAAGTACTAACGTTTTTTCACAGCTTGCCGATAATATGATTGCCTGCAAAGGGCAAACCAGCCGAACGGCTGGGACGCAAAGCCACTGGCCTAATTCTTGCTTAGCAAGGTTGCCAGGCGAGTATATTTCCTCTTGCCTAATGCAGCTTGCTTGTCTATGGTTTAAGGGAGGGGAGTGCAGTTTCGATGCCTGTCATTTCGTGTCCTCTAATTCTTGGTCTTCCCGGTGAAATGGACCTCCCCCTCTCACATCTTACATGGTGTTGAAAGTAGAAAAGGGATTGTCATCCAAGGTATGGCAGGAGAACAGTCGGCCGATGGTAGTAATTGGGCTGTGATCGGTTCGGACACCATTGATATGGCGAACAGTGGGTACATCGGTTTGGCAGTGACGAGCCATAATAACAACACTCTGAATACTGCGAAGCTCGATAACGTGAGTGTGCAAAGCAACTGACCGGAGATGCAAAATGAGCAGATCTACATCACTACTATTCGTTTCCGCCGTGTTCATCGGTATCTTCATGACCACCCACGCTTTAGGCGCCTCATCTCCTCCGACTGGGCTCAGATTGGTCACACTCGCCGGCGAAATCCCACCGAGCTTTTTTGGGATGACGCTGATCAACAGCGCCCATTGGCCAGATGTACCCGTCGGAGCTCTGGGCAAAGGAACGATGGTGGGGTGGATCTACATCGAGAGTTCTCGAGGCAAGTACGACTGGCAAAACCTGGATCGCTGGGTCGAACTTGCACAGAGCCGTGGAATCACGCTGTTCTGGAGCAACTCAGGCGTGCCCGCTTGGGCGGCTGCCGACCCCAGCACATGTGGTCCGTCTTATTCCGGCTCGCCGGTCCAGAAATGTACGTCGATGATCACCGACATCGGCGATTGGGAAGCGTTTATCACTGCACTGGCAACGCGGTATAAGGGGAAGTTGATCTACGAACTCTGGAACGAACCGGACAACAATTCTTGGACGGGAAGTGCAGCCGACATGGTTCTCTTGACGTCTCACATGTACCAGATCATCCGTTCGATCGATCCGGCAGCTTTAATTATTTCTCCCTCCGGGGAGGCTCCCTATATGGACAAATTCTACGCAGCGGGCGGCGTAAGAACGGTGGACGTCGTCAGTCTGCATGGGTACCCGGATCCCAAGGATGATGTGCCCGAAAGCATAGGCGGATTTCTGTCGGTGCCGATGAAAGCTGTCATGGCGAAGTACGGGCTTTCCCAAAAACCACTCTGGGACACCGAAGGGTCCTGGGGCAAAATCGTTTCAGGCGCAATCACAGATCCGGACCTGCAGGCTGCATTCGTGGCGAGAGACTATCTCCTGCACTGGTCAAACGACATAAGCCGCTTCTACTGGTATGCATGGGACGGAGGGACTTGGGGAGCCCTTTGGGATCCGGGAACGGGGTCGCATTCGGCTGCCGCCGCCTACCAGCAGGTCTATTCCTGGATGGTCGGCGCGAAGATGGTTGGCCCGTGTTCCATGAACGGGGGCACCATTTACAACGCGATCTACACATGCGACTTAGTTCGCGACGGCGGATACCAAGCACGCGTGGTGTGGAACACGTCTGGCGACACAAAATTTGTTGTTCCGTCCACCTACACCCAGTATCGCGACCTCGGGGGACTTGTGCATGCTGTCACGACGGATCGCTCCATTACGATTGGAAAAAAACCTATCTTGTTGGAGCACCTAAAGTGATCCATAAATCAGTGCGTGAGCTTGGACTCGGCAAACGTGGCAAGTTCCGACAGAATGTAGCCTCCGTATTTCCCGAACCTAGTCCTCGTGTGGATCACAGACGCCAGCGGCCGCTTCCAGTTAGCCGGCGGGACAATGCACCTCGGTGACAGCCCCCTCTCAGCAGTTTCCACCACCTCTGACCTGCCAGGATAATGTTCTGGCCTCAAGTCGGACGGCGAGTGAAAGACTTGCTCATCCGATGCGCCCGACCGTACGCCGGGAAGCACGACCCATCACTCGCTCGTAGATCTCCATCAAGGAAGCATAGTTCTTCTCGGCCGCATACTTGGATTCGTATTCCTGGCGCGCACAAATGCCCATTGCCTCCATCTCGTGTGGATGATTCCACGCCCACTCGCATTTTGCTGCTAGATCCTCAGAGTCGTGGGCTTTGAAGTGGAGACCGGTTCTGCCATCACAGACCAACTCCTCCATGGCACCGAGTTGTGAACAAATGACAGGGGTTCCGCAAGCAAAGGCCTCGGCAACGCTCATGGGGAAATTCTCATAGCATTCGCTCGGCAGGACCAGAAACCGTGCTTTCCTGACTGCACCCAACGCCTCCTCGCGGGACACCTGCCCCCGGAATGAAATGCTATTCAGCCCGCAACTGATGACCTGGCTTTCCAATTCGCTTCGCAACGGCCCTTCGCCGATGATGACTAGCGGTATCGATAGTCGGAGTTGTTTCCATGCCGAGACGAGCGTTCTCACGCCTTTCTCCGGTGAAAGACGCCCTAGAAATATTGCGTAGTCACTGATTGCGTCCGTCCGCCCGGGATCCGGACTGACGAAGTTGGGCTTGACGGCGATTCGGTGTGGCGGGAGTCCCCCCGCTATGAATTTCTGACGTGCAAATTCGGTCAACGCGATAAAGCAGGCCACGGTCTTCGTCCACGTGCCAAGGCTGCGGTGGACGGCAAGCATCAGCGCCACTGTGGCGCTGGCCGCCCGGGAATCCCGATAGCACTTGTGGCGTATTCCTCGCCACAGGCTGTGCGTTGCGCACTCTTCACATACCCGGTCGTCACGATAGAAATTCGCGTCGGGACAGCGTAGCCGGTAATTGTGGAGCGTCTGTACCACGGGGACATCGGCTTCCCGACACGCCCAATGGACGGAAGGCGAAATCATCATGAAGGTGTTGTGAATGTGGACCACATCGGGCCTGTGCTTGCGAAGCAGTTCTGCGACATCTCTATGCGAATCCACCGCCCACATCGCATGCTTTGCGAGCTGCAGGCGACGTACGCAGGAGTACTTTTCCGCCTCCCAGTTATTACGCCGATAGACGATGACTTCGTGCCCGGCGCGCTGCAAAAGCGTGGACTCTTGCTCGAAAACAACGTCTTCGCCGCCGGGTTGCTGGTACGAACTGTGGATGAGGAGGAGTTTCATATCTCGGAGACGGCTGCTCTTTCGGCTCCGCCGGTGTAGGGGCCTTGATCCAACTGCGCTGACAAGAACAAGGTCAAACAGGCTGAGCGGTCATTACGTGGATGTACGAAATATACTCTCGCCAGGTGTTCTGGTCCAAGGTTCGCGCTTCTTCTCTAATTAGCACGGGAATGCCTGTAAATGACGGGTAGAGCAAACGTAAATTTTCGCCCGTAGTAACCATAACCAGCACCATCTCCAGTGCGAATCACAGGCATTCCCGTGATCGGACAGCGCAATAGCGACTCGAAACGATCCCGTTGCTGCGCGGCGTGAAGTTTTCCCGGTTTCTCAGCTATCACCATCAAGTTCCCAAAAACCTTGGGGAGCGCAGTTGACATCCAATAGTAGGCACCTCTTAGGAATTTGTGGATCCGCCCAAGCGCTTCCATCTTCCAATCGGACGGCGGGTAGATGTGGCGGTCGATGGAGACAGGCAGCAATCCAGCCCCAGCAAGAAGACGCTTCAGCTGGCTAGCGCTGAAACTGCGCTCGATCGTCCCCTTGAAGCGGTCCCGGATCTCGGAGATGCGACGATAAGGGTTGAATGCGTAAGGTTCGTACAAGAACACGCGTCCACCGGGGGCTAGGACGCGGAATGTCTCGCAGAGCGTCTGCAAAGGGAACTCCATATGATGCAGGGCCTCGTTAAGGATTACGAAAGCCATCGAGTTGTCGGCGAGGGCGAGCTCATGGGCGTCGCAAGCCACATACTGGGGCGACTTGCGATTGAACTTGCGGCACCTGGCCTTCGATATGCCCAGAGCGATCTCGTTGATGTCAGTTGCAATGATGTGGTATCCGTGAGTTGTGAGGAACTCGGATTCCCCGCAGGTATTTGCTCCAATATCGAGAACCCACCCTTTCGTTCCGCCCAGCGCATTCTCTAATTGCCGGACTTTCTCTGCATACCCCGCGTCCGCTGCGACCTTCTGCACGACATCGGTGAGCATATATCTCTCTCGCTGCGACTCTATATGCTGCTTCTCATAGGATCTCTCGTCTGCGGCTGTCACCTTGTTAAGTCTCACCTCTGCTTCTCCTTCATGATTGTATTGGCTTCTCACCCCACTCACAGTTTATTGGGAGAGCTGATCATCAAGCAGGCTCAGGTGCAGGTAAAGGGATGATTTTCATCGGTAAAGCTGCTCCGGCGTGTGCCCGTTCCGGATCCTGAGTAAACCATTGTTGGTCACGTACAAGGCTCGGCCATCGGCGGACACGTAATCGAGCATGTCGCGTAACTGATCCCATAGTTCCATCTGCTCGATCTCCCAGGAATGGCCAACCAGGTGCCAAACTCCTCCTTCTCTTAGCACCCGATCGAAGACTCGCTTCCCGAGATCGACCCAGTTCTCGCACGCGCGGAACCGGATCATGTAATTGCAGAGCCTAAGGAGGTTCCCCGCGCGAACAATGTTCTTTATGTACGTTGACATCCTGTAAGGAAATACCTGAAGGGTGGTTGGCATTTCAAACGAATCGAAGCTCAAATGATACGCCATCATGCGAGTAGTGCGGGCGCCCTCATATCCGGCGTCCTTCAACGCCCTCACCACCCGCGCGCTGTACCGGCCTTTGGGATAGCTGAACATCCGCACCGGCTCACCAAGTACGTCCTCTAATCTTGATTTGCACACGGCCACTTCCCGCTTCAACTCTTTGCCCTGAAACTTGGGCAATGTGTGGTGCGACATTCCGTGGGCGCCGATTTCAAAGCCTTGCGTATCCAGGAGGCGGATTTCGACCGGCGAAAGCGTAGGGCCACCGTTGTAGCCGATGACCGGCACGTAGAAAGTCCCGCGAACGCCTCGGGATTGCAACAGCTCCGCAATTCGCAGGTCGCGCGGATCACCGTCGTCCCAACTGGTAGTGACAAACACCGGCACTGGCCGGTTGCGTTTATGGGTTGTTAGATGCACAGCTGCAGGGACCGTCACTACGCACCAGTGGTACGCATGCTCTGATGGAACTCGGAGACCATGTATTTCCGTCGGCGTCTCAAAAACTCTGCATATCCCAAGATCAACAAGAAGAATAGAGAGGGGTGCCAGATAATACCTGTCGTGAAAAACGACCGAACAGTCAGTACCGAGAGCATACCAACTGCTTCCAAAGCCAGTTGATGCTCGGGTGATTCACAGCGATAGCGGCGAAGTGTTCGCGTTATCTGGTACCAGATCCCAACCATCGCGGCGATCACTGGTATGAGCCCAAAAATACCGACATTAAGGAGCGCCTCCAGATAGGTATTATGGATGGAGGACGTTTCCATTTCGCCCAATTTGGCCAGCACTTCGAATCTTGCAGTATAGGCCCCCAGCCCGATCCATGGCTGTTTTAGAAACTGGTCCCACCCGAACTCCCACCAAACAATTCGTCCGCTCAGGCTTTCGACCATCTGAGTACTCTGGCCACGGTGAAGATATTCTTGTACAAAAGTACCAACACCGGTCAGTGAAGTTAGAAGCAGTGCCGCGATTCCAAGGAAAGCAATGACACCCAAGCGCTTGGAGAAGTACAACACCAGAGTTAATCCGAAGAGGAAACCAATAATCGCTGAGCGAGTCTGTGCAAGAATCATGGTCGCCGCTCCGATTCCCAATAATACGGAAAGCAGAGCCCTGCTATGCCGCTCGCACTCTCTCGAAAGTAGCCGACTCACAGCAACAATCGCCAATAGGGCACCGATCTGACCCACCCCGTTGGCGTGTATCACGGGAATGACACCACACAGCTGTACGGGTAACAAGCCAGATGACGGAATAAGGGCTTGGCTAGGCGAAAGAACCGCCCCGACCCACACAGAGGTAAGCAGAAGTCCAAACAGAAGGTATGTCCAATCAAACAAAGATTTGTAAGCAAGCACCGAAGGCGCCGCGACGAGGATTGCAGCGATCAAAGCAATATCAACGGAGTATTCAAGGGACTTATAGAGCGTCCATGCTGGATGGGTTGACCACAGGGTCGATGCCAAACAAAGACCGCAGTAAGTTGCCATCACGCCAACCGATCCCCTCAGGATCGAGCCTATCCAAGCGGTCTTCCGAAGAAAGAGGCGGCCTGCCAGTACGGCCGCAGTCGCGCCTACCAGTGCCACGCGGTAGGCGGCCCAGGGATCGAGCACAGATTCCTCGATTTCCGTATCGGTCCGAATACGAAACAGCAGCCCGCTTAGGAACAACAACAACCACAACCCGTGCCACCAACTGAGTTTGGGACGCAGGCTACTGAATAGCCTTGTGGCCTGCCGAACGGCCACCGGCAACAGCATGCCCATCACTGGAATGCCGATCAACAGGAACAGTCCCTTCAGGTAACCCACCTCCGAGGTGGCCCAAAGTAACAAGGCTCCAAAACTGATCCCCATGAGCGACGCCATTACCGCTGGCACTTCGAGTTTTGATATCCGCTTTTTCATTTGCTCGTATACGACCGCGGGTAGCTCCCTTCTTTTACAGCTCTTCGCCAAAAGGAATTGCGTTCGCGCTCGAACTCGTCGAGCCTACTCTGCGTTGACGGTTGAACACGATCCAGCTATACGCTGTGGAAGCGAAAGCTCCCGCCAGCAATCCGTACCCTACACCAAGCGGGCCAAGGGACTTCACGAGCCAAATGCCGATGGTCGACATCACGACCACGGCTGCGAGGGAGGCCTTAAACTCGACATCCGTGCGCTCCATCGCCATCAGGCTCGCCGTTAGCGGCGTGTTCACCGCAGAAGCCAGTTGCGCCAATGCCAGGACAGCGATAACCACTCCGTAGCCGGCGTACTTTTCTCCATACGCGATTGTGAGTATGCTGCCCCCAAACAGCAGCATCGCCAGACAGAAAACACCCATGAGCGCCGCAATGACGAGAACGGCCCGAACTGTGGCTCGGTACAGGCCGCCCGATCCCTTCTTGTGAAATTCGTGCGCAAATTTAGGCCCAAGAAAATTCTGTAACCCAATCAAAAAAGGATTAGCGAAAAACAGTATTCCCCTGCACGCCGCGAGAACTCCGGTGGCCGCCGCACCGTGAAAAGCGGTGAGGATCCAAGGGTACATTTGTGAGCTTCCTGCGCGAGCAACAGTGGATCCAAACAACCATCTCGCCAGTCGCCAGTTCTGCCGGAGGTCAGGCACTATCTGGGCAGCAGCGAAAGCAAACGCGCCCCGCGACCAGACCAGCCAAATGAGCGCTACTGCGCCACACGCCGCTCCGATCAGCCAGTACGCTCGACTGGCTGACAGCATACCGTTACTCGCCAGTAACAGCAAGCCGCCGGTCTGGACTGCGAAAACGCCGCAATCGAGCAACAGGGCAACTCCGGCCTGTAAACGGGCAAAACTCACCTGCCGTGCGAATTCACGCAGCAGGATTAATGGCATCACCGCCGACAGTGCCCAAAGAATGGCATCGAGCCTCTCCGAACCGGATATGAATGCCAGCACAGCAGCAGCGATCGCAAGGCAAAGTGTCGTAAGGACACACAACCCCACTTGGTACACAAGAGAGCTGCCCGTGTACAAGCGAAGCCGGTCGTTTTCCCGCTGAGCGCTGAAGACGATGTAAGGCGAAAGAATCAGCGCCTGTTGTACGCCATTTGCAAACAGCATGATCGTAAACCCGAGCATGTAGAAGCCAAGCTCAGCCTTGCTGCATGCCCGGCCAATAATCACGCCTGTGACAAAATTGGTAGCGCTGGCTACCGCCTGATCGACGATTGTGATCGTCCCTCTACCTGATCCGAGCGGCAGCCCGCGGGCCGCCGCGACTGTAGTGATCCGTTCCATAAGGGTCATATTCGAGTTGGAGTCACCGCCCATAGGGCTCGCCATCAGTTCTCGGGCTCAGGAAGTTGCCAGCCGGTCTTCAGGAGCAGCTTCCCAGTGCGAATTCTTCAAGCGAGGAGTTTCAAGAAAGTGCAGGAACTCATCTCGGGCAACATAGGCCCCGTACTCGTATGCATTTATCCCGAATTCCTGGATGATGGCGTACGCTTGTTTTTCCATTTCTACACTGACGCTCGGACGCCATTTTTGAACAAGAGACACGGGATCAGAGCTTCGAACCAGCTTCACATGTGAGTTGTGGGTTGAGGCGGAAGGACGGGTCATGACCTGACGTAACCGATCGAAATGGACCAAGCCCAAGTTGTCAGCAATCAGTCGAAGCGACTGGTCCGGCGACAATAGCAATTCTTCATATGTCATCACCAGCCATTCGTGTGGTCTGGTCGTGACAATCTTCCACGGGACAATGTTGTCTAAGCACCACTCGAGGATTCGTTTCTCTAGCTCGGAACCATCATGAAGCACCATCCAACCAAGTTCTACCTGCGACATGGTGAGATACCTTTCCCGGAAATTCTGATGTCGGAGACTTGCTTCCGCACGCAATATGCATCCGCGAGTCATTGACAATGCTGTGGGGATGGGATGCCTTAGCAGGTATACGATCTTGAATACTAGATCTTGCTGCTCTATCCAGTCCGCAAGTGCTAGCGCGTGGACTTCCTTAATCACCCGCCGGTTTGTCTTCCAATGAAATCTCCGGCTGAAGACATCATAGGGTCCAAGGATGCGGGTGACGTTGTCATCCAGCAGCAAAGACTTGAAATGCTCTTCGTAGCCTCGTGGAACGTCAAGAATTTTCCTACAATCTGCCGGTAGGCTTGACTCAAGTCCGGTCGGCAGCCCAACCTTCTCGATGAACTGCGGCTTGAACGGTTCGTTGACGAACTTGAACCCAGGCTCGCCAGCAATCATCTCCATCAACCATGTCGAGCCGCTTCTCCTGCAGGACAGTAGCAGAATGTCCGGCTTGTTGCCTGGCTTATGGTCACCCAATCTCGTGAGCAGATACCGGAGGCTTTCGAGGAGGGCTGGACGCTTACTGAAAAAGTGTCTGATAGCCGCTTTCATTTTGGGCCCCCTCGGCACGTTTCATCGGTTGCCCTCTCCAGGGCTACAACTGGTCGATGCCTACGAACGTCTTGGTAGAACCTCCTCATCAATGTCCCCTTCTTCTCCCAGCTGAAATGTTCTCGCACCCGCTCGCGGCCGGCTATACCGAGGCGGAGAGGGAGTGTGGGATCGGATTCTAGGCGTTTGAGAGCGCCCGCTAAATCTTGCACTACCTGGTCTGCAGATTCTGCTCGGAGCTTCATCCCGCTTGTGTCTATTACCTGAAGAGCTGGCCCCCCCAGGTCCAGACAGACCACTGGCCGCCCAGCCGCCATCGCTTCGACGCAAACCCATCCGCCCGAATCGTGCAGGCTCGGATGCACCAGGACATCACACTCCCCGAGCTTTGCCAGCGCGTCCGCTCTACTAAGCTCGCCCCAGAACACAACCGAATCTTGAACGTGCAAGTCACGCGCAAGCTTCTCCAGACGCTTCCTTCCCGGTCCATCGCCGATCAGCCAGTATTCGCTCTCTGGAAGCTCAGAGTGGAACAGGGCGAAGCCCCGAAGACCTAGCTCGAATCCCTTCCAATGCAGGAGGTCGCCTAGGCTGAGTGCCCTGAAAACACGCCCGTTGCGGCAGACTCCCAGGCAGGCAAGTCGCTCGATTTCCTCGTTTGGCAAAGCGATTTGAGAAAAGATCTTGGTATTCCTGCAGCCCAATGCGCGCAGCCGCACCGCGGTTTCTTCGGTGGTCGCCAATGCGAGCACGGAACGCTTCGCGGTGAGACGAACAAATGGATCGAGTTCGCCCAAGCGGCGCGCCAAGCCTCGCAAAATCTCATACAAGTTCCCACGGAGGCTGAAAGACCTCCAGAATCCTCGGGGAGCCGATTCCCCACCGCCGACGGGGCCCCACACGAACGGGACTGGCAGCAAAGCCACGAAGCTCGGCAAGGAATGTTTCACAAAAGTGACGTGGTGAACGACGTCGAACTTGAGTTGGCGATGGAGTTTCCTGGCAGCAATGTAGGCCGCCACCTGCCACAAATAGTAATAGAGGTATATACTACAGCGCCCTTTCTTCCAGAAGCTCACCCACGAGGGCAAGTCCACGTATACGAAGTGGGCAGTTGGCAGCGGTTCGTGTGCCAAGGCCGCTTCAATGGGCCTCCGGTTATTTGCTCGGGTTATCACCCAGACTTCATGGAACCGTGCTATTTGACGCGCCCAATTCCAACCTACACCCGGTTCAGACCCCTTGCCGGGTTCGCAGGCATAGGCGGAAAGCAGTACGCGCAGGCTCATTTCGCTATTCACCCTCGTCGGCACCAGGCGTTACTCCCAGGAAAGCTCCTCCGCGAGCAGCTTTCGCCTGAATAAAAGCCCCAGTTGGTCGGTGGCGGCGCCGTCTCCCAGGCATTCGGAGATCGAATTCAACAGGTATAGAACGAACAACGCCCTGTCCCCCTTGCGCCGGTCGAGATCCAATCGCTTGTAGTAATTCTTCTTCAGCAGTGCAGATACTTGCGTGTGAAAGTGAAAAATGTCCCACAGAACCGGGGATTGTGGCGTGGCCGACTCCCAATCGAAGACGTAGAGCTGACCATTGCTCACTTGCGCGTTCCAGGGAGCGAAGTCGCCGTGCACGATGCCACAGCGGATTTTCTTTCCCGCCAACTCGCGTCTCGCCCGTGCCAGAGCACCGTTCCCCAAACTCCGGAGAATGGAATTCTGGCGGTCCTTTATCGTGTCCCATCGTTGAGCCACCTCTTCAGCGACTGCCAGTCCCGGCTTCTCGGATGGTTGCGAGTCCCACAGCTTGTGCAGAAAGTCCTCGTAGATTGAACCGAACTTTGCAGGGGCAGGAGTTAAAGGACCGCATGACTCAAATAAGAGGTACCCATCTTCCCATCGGCCTTCGTACAGGATTTTGGGAACGCGCGGCCGAAGGGCTTCAAACTGCTGTAAAGCGCCTAGCATCGAAGCTTCCTCACGAATGCGGGCCGTCGCCGCTTCGGTTAGTGGCAGCTTGATGTAGCCGAGGATCTGGCCGTCCGGGCGCATGACCTGAACAGTCAACTTGCGATACGATCCCGGCGCGCCGAGAGACAGGGCAAACATCGGTCGCATCTCTCCGGTGACCTCGGTTACGAGCCCGGCCAAGGGAAAGTTCGCGGCCGTCTCGACCGACACCGTGTCACGCAGCCAACTGGCGCCGCCCGCACCCACAAACAGCATCAGCAGTTTCTTCAAAATTCGGGGGACGGGTTTGTATGGGGTATAGATCATCAGCCCGCTACGTGACCAGCAACGTTCCCCCAAAGGAATCAACCATCGAGGCGTCCTTTTCGAAGGAAGCACAGCGAAATGGAGTTCCGATCCCACTTCAGTTCTCAGTTGCCTCGGAGTGCCCGTCGATGGAGCGTTGGCGGAAGCGCAGAGTGCGCCGTCAGCCCAGGCAAGGCGGGGTGAAACCCCGGTGCCGACAAATACCGACAACGCTTGCTGCAGATCGGAAGCCACGTAGTCCTCAGGTCAACCAAATCGAATGGCGAAGGGTAAATCGCTGAAACATGTACTCAGCAATCGCTCGGGAGGCATCTTCAAGGCTGCGGTCCACGCCGTTGTCAGTTTGTATGAGGGCTGCGCAGGAATGGCTCGCGCTCAGTGCCTGGTAGGCGGCGCGGAGACGGTGCAACTCGCTCGGGTCGATTTCCCGCCTCCGGGAAAGGATCACTTCCTCGTCGGCGTCCAGAACCAGAAATAACGAATCTGGCGGCGGGACCAGCGGAGCCAAGAGTCGCAGCAACCACATCGGTCCACCATAGCGATATCGGCGTGGGTCGATCAGAATGTCGTGGAAGTACCGGTCAAAGACGACCAGGCCAGAGCGGGCCACGAGAGGCCGGATGAGCACCAAGTAGCCCAGCCAATAATCCAGAAAGAATCCGAGCAGTCGAACAGCCGAACCTAACCGCCCCCTTGGTGGCACGGCATGCGGATTAGTCATGGGGATACCGGTCTCGTCTTGCGGCGCGATTAGCATCGGACGAAAATGAAAAACCCTGTGCCGGCGGAATGCGGGGCCGAGTCGTTCGATCAACGACCCCACAAGTGTGCTCTTTCCGACGCCATCCGGACCCAGGATAACCAAGAAAATGCCAGTCGGCGCAAACCAGCGGCGACGCCTCCGAGCTATCTCGGAGAGAAAGTTGCGAATTGGGTTCAGAGGATTTTTACAAACAGCGGTCCACCATAGCTGCCTCGCTAAGCGGTTGAGAAGAGCTGGCAGGGTCTGGCTGATGCAGACATCAACCACCGCAGATGCCATGCTGCTACCGAATAGTCGTCCGGCGATGGCTTCGGCCTTGGGTTTGCCAAGTTCTTCCACCAAGGCATTAAGGCGCTCTGCCTGGTGTGCCGGCACACTACCCTTCAATATTTTCTTCGCAAGCAGATACTCAAATTCCACCGAAGGATGAGGTGCCCAGATAGACCCTAGCCTGCGGCGCCCAAGTACCAAGTCTTTTCCGGCCCTGAGTATTAGGCCGTTTCTCCGGTGTTCGAAGGCGACGTCGAGGGCCACACTTTGCAGAGCCGAACCTTCGAACCAGAAAAACACAAAATAGAATGCTCCGACGGCATAGTTCAGACATTGAATGGGCCTATAACCCTTCTCCGACAGTTGGCGGAAGACAACAGCGAGCTTCGGCCGATCGTCCGGATGCACGGCTATGTCCAAATCACTGAGAACCTCCTGTGGGAGATGCTCGAACGAGTGGAGAACGCAGTATCGGACGCTGTGAGTCTCCAGGAGCTCGAAAAAGGTTTGCAGAAAATCGGCCTGGTTACAGGGTCGGACAGGGGGCGTGGCTAGTGTCCCAATCCTTTGACAACTAACAGTGGGGTCTTCAACAGCAGATTGAGGCCCAGCCATAGGTTCCACCTTTCAATGCTTTAAGAGTCCAACCCATTGCCTTCTCGAGGCAGGCATCACTCCTCACCGTCACCCGCCAAAGACCGGGTTGGCCAGTTCGCATTGTATTCACACTCCCAGAAAAGTTTGGCTATGAACTCGATCCTCTATTTTCTTCGTTTCTCCCAGACGGTAAAAATTTCTTCAAAAATGGTTTGCAAATCTTTGCTGGTGTCCCAATTCGGGTAATGCTGCTTCATTTTTGTCAGATCAGAGATATAACAAATATGATCCCCTTCCCGGTTTTTGGATCCGTATTCGGAGATCATTTTCTTACCGGAGATTGATTCGATTAACTTGAACGCTTCCAGTATCGAGATGGAATTCTTCCTGCCACCGCCCACGTTATAGACCTCGGCAACGCGTGGAGTTTTCAAGAATTCGTCAATAAATCTTGCCACATCAAAGGAATGAATGTTGTCCCGTACCTGCTTACCTTTGTAGCCCAAGATATTGTACTTCTTTTCTTCTACGTTGCATTTTATGAGATAACTCAGGAACCCGTGCAATTCCACACCACTATGGGATGGGCCGGTCAAACAGCCACCCCTCAAACAGCACGAGGGCATACCAAAATACCGGCCATATTCCTGCACCATGATATCGCCTGCCACTTTCGACGCTCCAAACAAGGAATGCTTGCATTGGTCGATCCGAAAATCCTCTTTAATGCCATTGTAATACTCAGGGTCCGCATAATCCCAGCGGGTTTCCAGCTCTTTGAGGTTAAGTTCATTGGGCGCGTCACCATATACCTTGTTGGTCGATAGATGCACAAAAGGTACTTCCGGATCGGTCTGCCGGTTTGCTTCCAGGAGATTTAGTGTGCCTACCGCATTGACATCAAAATCATCAAAGGGCCGTGAAGCAGCTAGGTCATGGCTAGGCTGGGCCGCCGTATGCACGAGCGCCTGCGGCTTTAGTTGCTTCACAAATTCTAAGATTGATTGTCTGTCCCTGATATCCAACTCGTGATGATGGAAATCGGGATAGGCTAACTCCAGGCGTTTTTGATTCCAGCGGGTATCCCCTTGTGGGCCGAAAAAATCTGCCCGCATGTTGTTATCGATACCGTGAATTTCCCATCCTTGCTGAACGAAGTACGCAACCACTTGACTACCGATCAGTCCGCTGGCCCCTGTTACAAGCATTCTCTCCACGTTTGGCACCCCTTCGTGTACGTTTGTGGGTTACTTCTTCGCAGACAGTTTGTGTCTGAGGAACAGGTAAATAAAATAGCTGTTGGTCGTCAAATATCGTTTCCACAAGCGGCCCGGTTCGTTTACCAGACGGTAGAACCATTCCAAGCCTCGGTCCTGCATCCATTTAGGGGCTTGCTTCAAGGTGCCGGCGTGAAAATCAAACGCCGCCCCGATAGCCATCATGGCGGAGTTGATCTTTCCTAAGTGATCCGCGACCCACACCTCTTGGCGGGGGCAACCCCTGCCTACCAATACGATATGAGCCCCGGAGCTGTTGATTTTTTGAATGTCCTCTTTGTCCTCTTCTGGGGTAGCGTCCCGAAACCGGTCCGGATGAATGCCGCATAAACGTACACCGGGATAATTCTCTTTGATGAACACGGAAAGAGAATTTAACGTTTCCTCTGTGTTACCGTAAAGATAAACATTGAGGTTTCGTTCCGCCGCTTTAGCTAAGACGTGGAGAGTGAGGGTGGGACCGTAGACACGGTCTTTCATGCAAACCTTATGAAAACTGTTCAATGCCCAGCGAACCGCTTGACCATCCGCGACTACCATATCGATCTTTCTTACTCGCTCCCCAATAGCTTTATTTCGCAGGGACGTCACTAGGCCGTGAACCGCAAGAGCAGAGACACCAAAACTGTCATGGCGCCGCGCATGTTCTATTATCACATCCGATGCAGAAACATAGTCTACTATCGCATGATCGATGCCAAACAGGTTTCGTTTTTCAAATTCCATAACCGCTCCGCAAAGGTATTGTACTGAACACCTTTATAGTTAGCGCAATTGGCCGGCGGTGGTCGCTTGATCGAAAAGAACCCTGAGTACGACAACTTTTATAATTACGGCCTGATTCAACCCATCGCCGCCTGAGAACTGTCCAAACTTTTGCTGTAAAGGATGAGATTAATGCCGATATCGAAATCATAAAAACAATTCTGGTTTTAAGTCTTCTATAAACGGATCTCGGAATGTAGCATCACCGCTTGTTCAATACGATACCCGTTACAAAACTTTCCAGTTTTCTACTCCATCCCGTTCAGGGTTGCAAAGATCCGCTGATACTGACTATCCTCTCCATGTTTCTGTCATCCATTTCTCACTCGTTGCTCGTCCTAACACTGGTGGTCTTCCCAGTGAAAGGGTTGTCCTAGCGTCAGCGGTGCTCCTAGTGAAACCGACGATCTGCGCCCCCGAGCGAAGCGGATGTCCTTCCACTCTTACGCTGCCCCTGACGCTCTCAGGACCGCAGATATGGTTTGGACGAGGATTTTGACATCCAACCACAGCGACCATTTATCGATGTATTCCATATCGAGTTCCATCCATTTTTCAAAGGATAGATTACTTCTACCGTTAACTTGCCAGAGGCAGGTTACGCCCGGCCTGACGCTGAACCGCCTCCTCTGCCAGTTCTCATCGAACCCTTCATAATCTCTGACAGGCAGTGGCCTCGGCCCCACAAGGCTCATTTCGCCTTTCATGACATTTATTAACTGAGGCAGTTCATCCAGGCTAGTCTTCCTCAGGTATTTTCCAATCCGGGTAATTCGTGGGTCATTCTTGATCTTAAATACAGGCCCCGATACTTCGTTAAGCTGTTCCAGATCTTTCTGCATTTTTTCCGCACCGTGAACCATAGTGCGAAATTTGTACAGTCGAAATTTTCGTTTATTAAGCCCCACGCGTTCCTGGATGAAAAATACGGGACCTGGTGAGGTGAGTTTGATGAGGAGGGCTGTTATTGCCAGCAAAGGCAGGAAAAGCAAAATCAAAGCCCCCGAAAGCAGAACGTCGCTCCCCATTTTCACCAGGAGCGGCCAGCTTCGCATGGCGCCCGTGCGGATCGTTATTACTGAATCACCATCCAATGTTTCAACCCTGGACCTGGCAAGTTCGAGATTAAAGAAGTCTGAAAGGAACCGGACAATGATCCCCTGTTCTTCACATATTTTTACTATCTCGGAAGACCTCTTATAGTGGGATTTTATCGGCAGGCAGACCATCACTTCGTCAACAACATTCGTCCTGATGAAGTCCGGAAATTTTTCGAAATCCGTCACAATGGAATAAGCACTCCGACCAAACGCTTGATTGCCAGAATAGCCGTATTCCACAAAGCCGACGATCCTGTAGCCCAATTCCGGCTTGGATTCGATTTTCTTTGCATAATTAACTGCCCTTTGATTCGTACCAACGATCAGCAACTGGCGCAGATTGCGGCCCTTCAGCCTGAGGGCATTCAGAAGGCACCTGACCGCCAGCCTGGAGACGATGGTAACGACAGTCGAGGCTGCCCAGAATATAGCGATGAAGTGCGGGGTGACCAGCTTGATCCTGAACAACAAGCCCAAAGAAAACAAAATGACACTGCCGGCAAAGGTGACCATGACCACATCGACTATCTCCCTGCCGGCATTGGAAAGGCGTTTTGACTGGTAAAGGCCGAAAAGAGCAAATAGGCCGTGCCACAGGAACAGGAGGAGCGCAAAAATGATAAAATTGCTTACCTTGACACGCATCGAGAGGCAGTCGCTGAAAGAGACGGGGCCGATATCGCTGTAGGTCCCATAAGCCGCAAGGAAGAAACAGGCTGCCATCACGACCAGATCGAAAGTCTCACGGATTTTTATGGCTAGCTTGCGACGGACGGTTTGCATGTGAAGTCTCCTAGGGTAATCTCACGCGGAGGCGCGGATAACGCGGAGAAAAGCTTTTTAGGACAGGATTTGCAGGATTAACAAAGATGGATATTTCCAAGTCTTGAGGACCATGTCGATATTGTTGAATTTTGCTGCTCTCTGCGGCTCTGCGTCTCCGCGTGAGACAACTTTCGTGATCTTCGTGGGGAGAGTAGTTCTTAAAGCGTTTTGTAAAGCCATTGCGGTATATACATTTTTCGTTTGTTCAAAATGACGCCAAGGAGCTTCGAGTTGGCCTGGAGGAGGTCTTCCTTGGCCCTGATTGCCACCTCCCAGCGTGTGCTCTCCGCCTCCACCACCAGGATGACGCCATCCATAAGGCCCGCAATCTGCATCGCAAGGCTGTGCTCCTGCACCGCCGGAAGATCGAAGATTATGTGGCTGTACTCCCGCTTCAGGGCGGGAAGGGCATCGGCAAGGGCTTTTAGCCCGTTGGCGGAAAGCTCGGGCTTACCGTCTCCGGCGCTGAGGACGTCAAGATTTTCGATTTCAGTGGACTGGATGCAGCTCAAACCCGGCTGGCCGTTCGACGTAAAGTCAGCAAGTCCTGGATAAAGGTTTGTACCGAAGCTCACATGCTGGCTGGGACTGCGGGAATTGGCATCCACGACGAGAACGCGCCCCCCGCTTTGCAGGGCGCTTTGCCGGGCGAGAAGCCCCGCGGCAGTGCTCACGCCTTCGCCCGGGCGGCAGCTCACCAGGGCGACGGCGCAGGGGGCGGCCAAAGTCCCGCCGGCGAAAAGATGCAGCAGCTCGCGGCACGCATTGCCGTTTCCATCGGCCCATAAGGGCATTTCATATGCCTTTGCCTTCTCTGTGACCTCTGCGCCTCTGTGGTAAATCGCTTTTCGTCTTTTGGTTGCTGCCCAAGCCTGCTCTGTGACCTCTGTGCCTCCGTGGTGAATGACATTCGGCAGGGATGCCAGCACCGGGAGATTCAAACGGTTGTCCACGTCCTCGGGCTTTTTGAAGGAGTGGTCCTGGTAATCAGTAAAAAATGCCAGGCCCACGCTTCCAAATAATCCCAGAAAAAGGCCTATGGCAATATTCAAAAGCCAGTTAGGCCAGGTCGGCTTGCCGGGATAAGATGCGGGCTGCACGATGCTGATGTTCGAGATCTTTTCCAACTCAAGCGCCTGGTCGATCCGGGTCTGTTCCCGGCTGTCGGAATACTTACGGTAATTTGATTTTTCCGTCTCTAGGTCTCGCTCCAGTTGAGCCAGCCGCATTTCAGTATCGTTGAGGTTATTGAGTTCGCCCCGTCCGCTCTCTAGTTGCGTTTTTAAGGCCTCGGCCCTGGCCTGGAGGGAGGAGAGGTTGCTTTCCTCGGTCAGAAGGTCGAGCTGCATCTTCTGGTAATTTTCATTGATTCCACGTGTCACCTGTTTCGGCTGTTCAGCCTTGGCGAGCAGCGCCCGGCCCTCCCGGATCTGACGCCGGACCTCCTCGACGGGAATACTGTTTTCTTTGAATGTGGAGAGCAGTTCCTGTTCTTTCAACTCCAGGTCGTAGATCTGCTTCCGCATCCCATCGGCCGCAGAATTGGCAAAGCCGGTGGTTTCATCTTTTTGAAGCGTTCCGGGCAGCCGGGCAAGAGACGCCTTCAACGCCTTCACTCTGGCCTCGGAAGCGGCGGCGGCCGATTCGGTCTGTCCAAGGTCGTTCTGCATCCCTCCGATCCGCTGCAGAAGTATCAGCCGCTGGTCCTGGATCGAGGCCGTGCCTGTCTTGTTCTTGAGGTTCCTCAGGTTCTCCTCCGTTTGTGCCAGGGAGGACTGCAGACTTTCTTTCTGCTGATCGAAAAACTGGTATGAACCGGTGGTGCGATGCGCATTGATGTGCTTATCGAGGTAGAAGCCGATGAATCGATTAAGCACATCTTTCGCCAATCCAGGGTCGTTGGTTTCATAGGAAATGGAGATAATGCTGCTTTTTATTGCGACTTCGATTTTGAGCTCCTTCTCCAGTCTTTCGATGGCCAGTTCCCGTTTCTTCAATTGCTTTGTCGGAGAGCCCTCCGAAGAGCTTAGAGAAGAGAAAAGATCAGAAATCCAAGTGAAGGGGAACTTCACAGCCTGCCTCACCCAGTAGCGTACGACTCTTAACGGTGAGTCGTCCGGGGAGAGGGTATCCTCAGCCCCATCCAGGATGAGCTTAACGCCGACCGCGTCCACAACCTTCTCGGCGAGTTCGCGGCTGTTCAGTATCGCTGTCTCCGAGTTGACCTCATTTTCACGATCGGTGCCGATGCTTACGGTCTGGCCCATTGTTGCCGTGGGGTCCAGGGTTACGCTCTCGCGGCCGAGGCGCACCATCAATTCAGCTTGGGACTGATAGACCTCAGAGGCGAGAAAACTGCCGAGGGTGACTACTATCATTACTGAGAAAAAGAAGATGAGTATCCTTCTTTTATTTCGAAACAGGACGTTGTAGAAGTCGCGCATCGAAGTTTCCGGATAATTTTGGTGAGACATATCGTGGCCTCTCATTTAGGGATTGAGGGATTTAGGAATTTAGGGATTTAGGGGTTTCCAATTCCTCAATTCCTTAATTCGGAATATTTCAAATCGTGAATCGCTTTTAATCTTTGCGAAAGCTAAAGTGCGGGCAAGGGGGCGTTGAAGTAGATAGGAGGAATTATCTTATACAGGTGTTGCGAGATCCACTGATCGACATCGTAAATGGCGGTTCTGGGCACATACACGATATCGCGCGGCTGCAGGTAGAAACTCTGTGCTTCAAGGCCCGCAAGGGCATCCTTGAAATCGAGCGCCTGCCCAACCCAACGGCCGTCCTTATTTCGAGCGACAATGACACTCCGGACTTCCGCCCTGTCAAGATTGAACCCGCCCGCGTCCATAATGGCTTCGAGGGCTGTCTTTTCGCCGGGCATGTCGACAGGACCGGGCTTGTTGACCTCGCCGCCGACATAGACATGCCTTTCGTATAGCCCTCTTACCATGACGGCCAACTCTGGATGCTTCAACTGGACGGCATATAGTTTGATCAACTCATCCCGAAGTTCACTCGGGGTCTTTCCTTCAGCGACGATTTCGCCGATAAGCTGCATCTCGATCTTCCCGTCTGGGCGCACCGTCTGGTTTTCATTGAACTGAGGGGCATAGGCGAACTTGATTTCGACCACGTCACCCGCTTTCAAGGTTACGCGGGCGGGCGTCTCCAGTTTCGCTTCGGGATATGGCTGCAAAGGGGGCGGGGACGTCTGGCAAGCTGTAAGCAAAGAGGCCAGCAGAAAAATGCAAATCCCATGGAAGAGTTTCCGACAGGTGTCGCTCCGCATTTATCTCTCCGATTCAAAAAAAATTGAGCATTCACCACAGAGGCACAGAGGAAAGCTGTTCAACCGCGAAAGACGCGAAAAGTTATATTTTTTGCCCTGAAAATTACTGCTCCTCGCGAAGCGATAGAGCCAAGAGGAGTTATTTTTGCTGTTTGCTGTTAACTGTGTTTCCCGCTCCTCGTTTCCCGCTTCTTGCTCCTCGCTTCCCCCTTCCTGTTCACTCCTCACTGTTGATATGGGTGACAGGTGCAAGCACTTTTTCCCTTTTTCTGCCCCTCATAAAGCTTTGAGTGATCCAGGCCACAAGAGCCGCCGAGAATGGGTCCGACCGTGACCCGTCGGAGGCGGGTCGAAGGGGCCCTCAATGAACCAGGTTTGTTTTTCCCGTGATGGAGGAACGGGGCCGCTATAACGACGGTAGATCATGCTGATATCCGCGGGTTGGTTACCGCCTGTCTTGCATTCGTCGTGGAGCT
>JBKQTS010000242.1:0-13298 GCA_052143075.1 Syntrophobacteraceae bacterium
AAGGCATTTTTCGCCATGGCAAGGAAATCAAGGGTTTGCGCGGAGGCGTACATAGGTACGCCGCACAAGAAAACCCGAAGATTGACACAGCCAGGGTGGAAAAGGGCACTTTCCGGATGGAAACTACTTAGGGAAGAGTCTGCAAATGAACACTAACCCCACCAAAATAAAAGGCCACTCTCACTCTGCGGCAACGGGCGCAACTCTTGAGGCAAACTTGCGCCTTGTAGCCTGGGAGCTGACACGTTCCTGCAATCTGGCGTGCGTTCACTGCCGCGCAGCAGCCCAGGACCGCCCTTACGAAGGGGAGCTTACCCTGGCCGAGTGCAGGAGAGTGATGGACGAAATCGCCGAGGTTGCCAGGCCTATCGTCATTTTGACTGGCGGCGAACCGCTGCTTCGCCCGGATGTTTTCGATATCGCGCAATACGGCAACAACCTGGGCTTTCGGATGACCATGGCCACCAACGGTACCCTGCTTACGCCTCAAATTGCGCGAAAGATGATCGACTCGGGCATTCAGCGGATAAGCGTCAGTCTCGATGGGGCTACAGCCAAATCCCATGATGCATTCCGAAAGGTTCCCGGGGCCTTCGAAGGCGCCTTGCAGGGGATTGCCCTGGCCAGGGAAGCGAAACTGGATTTCCAGGTCAATACAACCATAACGCACGCAAACATCGAGGAATTCCCCCAGATCCACGAACTGGCCGTCTCGCTCGGTGCAGCCGCGCACCATATCTTCATGCTGGTTCCGATGGGAAGAGGAAAAGACCTGGCTCAAGAGGCCATCAGCGCCGAAAAATACGAAGAAGCGCTTCACTGGTTCTACGAACAGAAGGATAAAGCACCCTTGCAGCTCAAGGCCACCTGCGCCCCTCATTACTACCGTATCCTGCGGCAGAGGGCCAAATCCGAGGGCAGGGAAATGAACTTCCAGACCTTTGGGCTCGATGCCGTTACCCGCGGTTGCCTCGGGGGGAGCGGCTTTGTCTTCATATCCCATGTGGGGCAGGTGCAGCCCTGCGGATACCTGGAGGTGGACTCCGGCAACCTGAAGGAAAAATCGTTCAAGGAGATTTGGCAGAACTCGCCGGTTTTCCGTGACCTCCGGAACCTGAAACGTTATGAAGGCAAATGCGGAAAATGCGAGTACATAAGAGTGTGCGGCGGGTGTCGCGCAAGGGCTTATGAGATCGCGGGCAACTACCTGGCCGAAGAGCCCCTTTGCCTCTATAAGCCTCGGTCGATGGCGGGAGGGTGTTGAGGGTTCCGGGCGTCTTAGGCGCAACTCTCTCGATGTGAGGTGAGACAGGCCTTTATGAATCTATCCACTTTCATGCTTCGCGTCTCTCCTTCTATGAAAATAGCTAACCGAAACAACTATATCATAGAGGCCCTGTGGCAAAGCGTCCTGATCGTCTTGATCGCGGCCGCTCTTTCGCTCTCGGTGAATCATTTCAGGCGGGGCGGATTGCCTCTGGTTGGGGACTGGTCCCCGGAAGCCGCCTCGAACAGCTCAAAAACAGCCGAGGAACAGGTTGTCTCGATCGAGGAAGCGCGGGCTCTCTTCCTTACAAACGGGGCCGTGTTCATCGACGCGAGGCCGGCGGAAGTCTATCGTTCCGGCCATATCAAGGGGGCGCTCAATTTGCCTGAGGACAGCCTGGAGCAATCATTGTCCGTTATTATGGAGCAAGTCCCGCCGGATTCTCTAATCATTACCTATTGCGACGGCGAAAGCTGCTCTTTGAGCAAAGAGGCTGCCCTGGAGCTATCCGCCAGGGGCTACTCTCACGTCCAGGTGTTGGTAAACGGGTGGTCCGTCTGGCAGGATGCCGGGTTGCCCACCGAGACGACCCCTTAGTACTTACTAATTCGCAAAGCTCCCTGGTCGGATAACGGAGTGATCTTTGAGCCATGCTGAAAAATCTGCCTCCTCCATTCTTCCTTTTGCCAGTGCAAGCACAGCGGCAACGGCTTCCACTTCCGGCGCACTCAGTTCCCACCCGTTAAGTTGAAGAAAGACATATGCTGCAAGAAATCCTGTGCGCTTGTCGCCGTCAAGGAACGGATGGTTACGAATAATGCCGAAGGCATAGGCGGCGGCCAGATCGAACCCGGACGGACCGCCGTAAGCGGCTTCATGTTGGGGACGGGCAAGGGCTGAGGACAACAAGCCGCCGTCCCGGATGCCTTCGCTGCCGCCATGCTCGGCTATTAGTTCGCCATGGATGGCGATAACGACCGCCTCGATAAGCCAATGCCATTTCATTATTGGGCCAGTTCACGCAAGGCGTTGCGGTAAAGGGACATGCCGCGTCGGGCGGCTTTCATCTGCGCTTCGAATTCCGGATCGTAAGGGGTGATGGAATAGCCCTCCGTGGTTTCCGTGAGAAATACGCTGTCGCCCTTCTTCACTTTAAGGCGAGCGGCGGCCTCCTTCGGCAGAATAAGTCCGGTTGAATTGCCGATCTGTGTTACCTTCGCGCGCATACAAACCTCCATCTATGTTAGTACTTATATTATAACAAAGCTTATTCTGCCTATCCAGGCTTTTGACAGTATGACATTGCACGGGGGCGCGAGCTGGTAAAGAATTTGTGACTCTTAAAGACGACAGGCCAAAGCAAAAAGACCTTTGACAGCGTTTACAGGAAAACAACAGGCCGCTAAAAACGGGTGGAGCAGGAAGGAGGGAGCAAAAGCTTCCCACTTCTGTGTGAGTGGTAAAATCCCCTATCCGGATTCTTCCCCGATAAACGGCAGCGGTTGCCCTTTACGATAAACCAGGGCCATGCATGATGCGACCAGGTTCCCCCGCTCGTCGTGGACCTTGATGTCGTAGGTGGCCGTTTTCCGCGTGAGGCTTACCTCCCGCGCTTCGGCTCTCAGCATGCTTCCCGGTTCGGGGGATGCAATGAAGGAAACATTCATATTGAGCGCCACCGCGAGGGTCCCGTGCGAGTTCGAAGCCGTTTCGAATGCTTCGTCGATCAGAGCGAACAGCGCTCCCCCGTGCGCCATTGCGAACAAGTTCTCCATATCCGGGCGGAATCTCATCTCCACTTTCGAGTAACCATCCCCGATTTCCAGCAGCTTCAGGCCGAATTTTGAGGCAAAAGGCTCCCTTTCGACCCGTGAATGGAAAGCTTGCCTGAGTTTTTCATTCATACTGTTGCCCCTCAATGTCGAAAGCTATTTTTCAACCCCGTTAAACCTGTTAATCCTGACAAAATCTCTGAGTCCTCTCCCTGACTGTCGATGACCGGTCTCCAGAGTCTTTTTAAAACGGAGGGCTGATTTATCAAGAAACCAACCCGAGGAAAAAATCTTTGGTGGTGAGTAGAAACCATCCTCCGAACAACACAAGGAAGGCCCCGCACGCCCTGATCAGCGTCTGGTACGTTCCGTCCCTCATGAGCGCGGCGCCCTTGCCTACTGCGAAAGAGACCATGGTGTACCAGGCAAAATCGGCCGAGATATGCCCGGCAAAGAAAACTGCAATGCCAGGTAAGCCCTTGCCGGATATCCTCATCAGGTATCCAAGACCGAAGGTCGCCCACCAAAGCGTCCAGTAAGGGTTGGCAAGGCTCGCAAGAGCGCCGGTGATAACCGGCGTTGCCCTCTTCGCCGTACTGCTCTCGCTACGGGTCTGAATTGAGTGCTGTCCGGCTGTTCTCAGCATTTGTATGCCGAGATAAAAGAGGATAGCCCCGCCAAGCAGCGCTGTAGCAGCCATGACTGGAGGCGCTTTCAGATAGACGCCCAACCCGAGGCAGATAGCCGTAACGAGCGCCAGTTCGAGAATGGAATGGCCGACTATCAGGAGCGGTCCGGCGCTGTATCCTCGCCTTGCGGATTCGGATATTGTAACCGTAAACAGAGGGCCGGGCATTAGTGCCCCCGACAGGGCCACTGTAAAGGATGTTGTGAAAATTACAAAAAATTCGACCATCTATAATCTTGGTCCCTTTCCATTTTATGCTACCCGGTCTTGCTCCCTGCTCCCCGGATGTCTTTGGACTATATTTAGATGGAGTTTATTAATGAAGATTAGCACTCAGGCAGAGCTTAAAAAAGAATAATTTTCTTTCCCGGCGCTTATAGATGGATTCCAGTCATGAGGCGGACTCAATATGCCCGGAATGAGGAATTGAAAAATCCCTAAACCCCTTAATCCGGCGTTTTGTACGGCGATAAAGGGGGTGGCAACCAATTAGAATTCTGCTTGCATAACTCTCTTTTTATTGTATTTTTGTCCTGTGCATTCGAGCGCTTAAAGCTGCCCATATTGCACAGATGATCGGCTATCCGGCCATTTAGGACTTGCGGCTGGCGCTTCTACTCAACTTCAAGCACAAAGATCTACGCTGGAAGCGTATGGTGCTCTGACGAGCACAAAAGCCCAATTCGCTTCATTCGTTAAATCCGTGGTTCTCCGGATTAGTATTTTGTGGCTCATTACAAGGGGGAAGCGAAAATCAATGGCAGCAAAGTTACTGGAGATCGCAGCTTCTATTGTGAGAGCCCGGGCGTCGGCGGGTAAGATTTCTCTGGAAGAAATCGAACAGGTTCTCATACAGACTTTTTTTGCCCTGCAGCGCATGCAAAATGCTGAACAGCAAGGGGTTTTGCTTGAATCCGCTGATGAATCGGCCACTGTCGAGCCACAGAACCAAGCCCTCCAGCCTGCGGCTCCGAAAGACTCGATCAGGGAGAATAGGATCGTGTGCCTGGAGTGCGGAATCGAAATGAAGCAACTCACCAGAAAACATCTCGACAAGCATGGTCTCACTCAGAAGGATTACAAGAAAAAATGGGGTTTTTCTATGAGAACTCCTCTTTCGGCGAAGTCTCTTTGCAGGGCCAGGAGCCTGGCGGCGAAAAAGCGGGGGCTGCCCGAGAACCTGGTGAAATTTCTGAAGGAGAGGAAACGCAAAGCCGCTGAATCAACGTCGCTTTCGCCATCTTCAAGGGCCTGATTTATCCGGCGCCAGACGGAATGAAAACTCATGTTTACGGCTTCGGAACTTTTCGATCTCGCTGTCCAGGTCGAGGTGAATGGCGAGCGATTTTACAGATATGCCATGAGAAGGGTAAAGGGAGATACCCTGAAAAATCTCCTCGGCTGGCTCGCAGATCAGGAATTGCTGCACCAGAGAGCATTCATGGAAATTAAGGAGCAAACAGCCCGTGGGGCCAAAGCTGCTCCCTCCTGTTCCTCACTCACTCAGCAGGCTCTGCGAAGTGCAATGGGCCGCCATGCCTTCTCCCTGGATGAACTTCAAATTGACTCGATTCAGGATGAAAAAGAGATCATGCAGGCGGCGCTCCTTTTTGAAGAAGACACGATAATGTTTTTTGAATTCATCGCCCGCTTTGTCTCTGATCCGAGCGCGTCTTCCACACTTGAAAAGATAAGAACTGAAGAGTTTAATCATAAACAGCTTCTTATGGAGAAAATCTCCGAAATCTGAGTAAAATATCCTCAACCATGAATCATAGCGGAGTAATGAGATGGAAAAGCCGATTGAAAATTTCTGGTCTCTAAGACTTGCTGACCTTAAAGATGCGCTTGAAGCAAACAATTTCGAAGTTCACATCGCTGAAAATGCCGATGCCGCAAAGAAAATCGTCAGGGAAATTCTTCCCAAGACCGGGGCGAAGAGCATCTCGTGGGGCGGTTCGGTGACGTATGTACAAACCGGCCTGTACCAGGAGTTGAAGGATTATCCGGGCATCGAGGTCCTCGACACCTACGAAAAGGGGCTCCCACCAGAGGAGATGCTCGAGCGAAGAAGGCGCTCACTTCTGGTAGATCTTTTCGTTACCGGAACAAACGCGGTAACCGAGACTGGAAAGCTGGTCAATCTCGATATGACCGGCAACAGGGTAGCCGGCCTCACTTTCGGTCCCCGGAATGTCATTGTTCTTGCTGGACGCAATAAGGTTGTTCCCGACATAGAAGACGCGATGCAGAGAATAAAAAATTACGCTGCCCCGGCGAATGCGATGCGCCTGGAGAAGAAAACCCCATGCGTGAAGACCTCGATATGTGAAGAATGCCGAAGTCTGGATCGAATTTGCAATACCTGGACGATTACCGAAAAGTCCTTTCCCAAAGGCAGAATCAAAATAGTGCTCATAAATGAAGACCTGGGGTTGTAACGAGGGGTGGGGGGTGAAGGGCGCAATTTCACTTCCCTATCTTCTCTCTTCACCTAACCTCACGCATCTTTTAGCGCCCGATCCCGGTTATTGCCTTTACCGTGTTCTGTGTTTCTTCACTGAATAAAGCCAAATCGCTTTCGGGCACGAGGCCGCTGCTGTGCCACTGGGCCAGCATTAAAAGTGCCGTGCTTCTTTTAAAGTCATTAAACATAAGGGCGATCTTGTCATCTTCTTTATCGAGCAGCGCCCAGAGCGCCAGATATGCTGCGTGGTTGCGCCCTTCTCTGTTCTGCACAATCGACTCCACGCGGGTAAGAATTCGCGCACACGCGTCGTCCAACACACGCTCTTTGATCGATCTCATTTGCTTCCAATCTTTTTCCGGGATGGTTCTCATAGTTTACAAAGTCCTCATGTTGTTCATTAACGCCAATGTGGGCACAATTTTTCTGACAAAATGATCCATGATTAAAAAAAAGATTCAAGCAAATTGAATGTCCTGCCGAATTAGGAGATGCAGTATCTCGTTCGAAAAGGGCAAACCATTCGAAAGAATGGGGCGCAAAATCACGGCCTAAGTCTTTATTGGATATGGCTGAAGGATTGCCGAACGGGCTCAGTGCCTTCCGGGTCTGGAGTTCGTTCAGTAAAACGCGACCAGGAGGTAGCTATGAGTATTTCGCTTACACCCGTTACAAGCAGCTTGCTGAGTCCCCGGGACTACGTCCAAACGCAAACCGATGCTCAAATAGTACAGACCCTGACCCAGGGACCGCCTAATCTGTCGTCGATATCTCAGGCTGATTTTCCTACCAACATCAATCAGGCTGTTCAGGATACGATAATTCTTCAAAATAATCCCAGCCTCGCCCAGGCTGTTTCGCCCCAATCCGGTTCTTCCGGCAGTTCGTCTTCAACGTCGGCAAGCAGCCTGCCGGACCCTCAGGATATTGCCCAACTGCAAGCCGAAGCTGAGCTGGTCAACGCCACGATTCAGCCATCGTCCAAGCTTGCAAATTATCCCACTAATATCGACCAGGCAGTTCAGGATACGATAGCCTTGCAGAATAATCCCTACGCTCAAATCTTACAGCCGCCGCCCGCGAGTACCGGTTCTCAGCTCGATACTGTTGCCTGAATTGCGTTGCCTGCAGGAAAAAGTCGGTATAGCTTCGATGCCTGCCTGAAATTGCATGGCCAAGATCCCGCAGCGTACAGCTAATCCGGGCAGGCGTCGCACATATCCAATTTGTGAAGTTCCAGTTGGTAGCGGGCGAGGAGGTCTTGCAGGCCAAGCATGCCGATAACTCTCGTCTCATTGTCTTCTATGGGAATTTGTCCATACCCGGTTTCAAGGAATTTGTGAAGGACCTCGGACAGGCTCTCATCAGGTGAAACACTCACAGGCGGCGAAACCAAATCCTTCAGAATCAGCAGGTCCAGAACCGATTCTTCAAAGATCACCGCCCTTATCTCCCGCACTGACAATATTCCCGTAAGGCGGAAATCGTCATTTACCACCGGGAAGACAGACTCGCGCGAAAATGTGATCACGCGTCTCAACTGACCGAAGGTCATGTCTTCCGGAAGAGTGGTAAGGGCGGCGTCCGGGCGATGCACGTCTTTCACTGATAAGTCCTGCAGAATATTTATTACCCTGTCGGACCGATGTGCCGGAGAGTCGAATTTATTCAGGACTTGTTTTTCGTAGAGGCTCCATCGCTGCGAGAGCAAAATTGCCACAACCGAGGTGAACATGATCGGCACAATCAGTTGATATCCGCCCGTCATCTCGCAGACCATGAGAAGAGCCCCGAGGGGGGCCTTTGCAACACCGGCGAAAAATGCGGCCATGCCGACAAGGGCGAATGCGCCCGGAGAACTCACAATTGCGGGAAACCATGCGTGCGCCAGTTGCCCGACAGCCCCGCCCAACATAGCGCCGATGAAAAGAGACGGCCCAAAAACGCCTCCACTCCCTCCCGATGATATGGTGAAAGAGGTTGCTACAATTTTAAGGAAAGCCAGGGTGAACATGAGCGTTATAGGGAGGTTGCCCATCAGGGCTTCTTGAATGGTTCCATAGCCCCCGCTCAGTATCTGGGGTTGCCACAGCGCTGTCAGACCAACCAGAATGCCGCCGAATGCAGGAATCAAAGCGCGTTTGACGGGGAGCTTTCGGAAGAAGCGGTCTCTTAGACCATAAAAGGTCTTCACGTACATGTATCCGAAAGGAACGCAAATCAATCCGAGAATTGCATAAAGAAGCAGTTCAAATCCGCTGGAGAAATGAATGAGAGGAATTGCGAATATGGACTGGTGGCCAAAAATGCCCGTAAAGATCGCATAGGAAACCGAAGATGAAATGATGCACAGGACAATTCCCTCTGTTTCGAGGTCCTCACGGTAAAGGACTTCCACCGAGGTCAAGGCGCCTCCTAAAGGAGCGCGAAAAATAGCGCCCAGCCCTCCGGCGCACCCCGCCAGAAGCATTAGCCTTCTTTCCCGGATATTGAGTTTGAGGATACGCCCGAGCCATGAACCTATTCCAGATCCAATTTGCGCTATGGGTCCTTCCCGGCCGGCGCTTCCCCCTGTTGCAAGAGTAATTACTGAAGCAATTGCCTTGATAAAGGGAACACGCGTCCGAACGAACCCTTGCTTATTATGAAAAGCGTCTATGAAAGCATCTGTTCCATGCCCTTCAGCTTCAGGGGCCCAGGTATAGACAATCAGGCCTGAAAGAAGCCCTCCGATTGCGGGAAGCAAAACGAGCAGCCAAAGGCGGAGAGGAGTTGTGGCAACGAAAGGGACGAGATGTTCTCCTGCCGGCTTTGCAATTGCATAACCGGCGAGATACTCCAGGACAAAGAATTTGGTCCATTCCAGGAGGAAGAAAACGAGGCTGGCCCCCAGTCCGCTGCAGGCGCCGATTACTGCACCATAAACAAGCCAGCGGAAGAATTTGTGTTTCCCAAGTACTTTAGTGAGGGCAGAAACCCACTTTACCGGCGCAATCCGATTGACCCTTATGCCGCCTGCGGCCTGATTTTCCGTTTCCAACCTCCTGGCTTACCCATTCAGATGATTTCGAAACAATTTATATAACACCTTCAAACCGAATATTCCATTTTCAGATCCTGTCAAATCCCGATGGCCCACGAGCGAGGCGCATGAGGCTGCGCCGTATCCTCTTCTTGTCCGTAACATGTCAAGTCTCTGCGGTAAACCCGGCACCATCTTTCAGTTGTTCCCGGGTTTTTCTACATCAATCGTTTTTTTTGCTCCAGGTGCTTATCCAACTTGCCTCCCACGAATTCTGAATAATGCTTTTTCATACACTCCGGACAAATTCCATGGCTGAATTGGGTTCCGGAATGCTGATGGATGTAGGATTCGATTTGCTGCCAATAGCCCTCCTTGAATAAGGAAAACGATACACGTGCTGGAAGCAATGGGGATATAATTCGCACCGAAACTGGTGAGATAAGGCAATTTTGATGCCCATCCCAAGAGTCCAAGCACACCGATGAGGACTGTAGCCGAAGCTCCCAGCAGGGCTGCAATTCTGAAATAACTTAACGTTTGCCGGTTCGCTGGATCTGTCATTCTCTATTTCTCTTTCTGGAGAAAAACCTCAACTACCCTGGCTTGAGATTTTTGTTCCTGGCTGTGCCGGTCCGAAAACGAACTGAGCCGAGAAGTCGAACAGTGAAGTCCATCCGGGTCACAGTAAGCGGTGTTTATAACACATGGCTGACCCGACAGTCTATTATTCGGCCTGGTTTCATGGAATTAAATCGGGAAGTCCCAATGGACGGACTTTGGACAGGCCGGATCAAAAGTCCCAACCTTATCCCTTGTATCCCTCGGGAGGTTCGATACCTTCTGTATTACACGATCCGGGTGGGGTGAAAAGCATTTGGGAACAAGAGCCGGCTTGCGGATAGTCTCTTTAACCTGAGGCATTTGTTTAAAAGGACAAAATCGCCCATAACTTGACAGTGGATTTGTCCATAATCACATGGTCAGCCAGTTCTCTGCCAGTGATTTCAATATCTTGACCCATTCATCGAAGCTCGCTGGTTTGGTGATGAATGACTTCGCCCCCGCTTTGATGCAGAAGGCAAAGTCCTTTTCCTCACCTTCTAACCGTCTATTCCCAAAACGAGAAAAAAAACGGCCGAACCCGGAGAATCAACCGGTTTCGGCCGCTTATTTTATGGCCGGATGTTGGTCCGGCCCCTTGTACATGCAGCAAATCGGCATGGCGCCGGGCGGAACAAACTCACCTCCGCCCGGCCCTGCTTCGATCTATTTGATATTGTTGTGCACCTTGCAAGCGCGCACGGTGTTTTTCATCAGCATCGTTATGGTCATCGGCCCCACTCCGCCGGGAACCGGCGTAATGGCGCTCGCCCTCTGCGACGCTTCCTCGAAGGCCACGTCTCCCTTGAGGAGCCGTTTGCCATCGGCGGTTTTTCCGACTTCGTTCACTCCCACGTCGATCACCACGGCCCCCGGCTTTACCCAGTCACCCTTGACATATTCGCTGACCCCAGCGGCAACGACCAGGATGTCCGCACGCAGGCAGTGGCCCTTGACATCTTTCGTGCGCGTGTGGGTGACGGTCACCGTGGCATTTGCCCCCGGCGCCTTCTGCATGAGCATCATCGCAATCGGTTTGCCCACGATATTGGACCTTCCGACTACTACGACTTCGGCGCCGGATATCTGGGTCCCCGAACGCACAAGCAACTCCTGTATCCCGGCAGGGGTGCAGGGCAGATAATCGGGCTCCCCTATCATCAGTTTGCCGACATTTACCGGATGAAAAGCGTCAACGTCCTTTCCAGGGTCGATTGCCAGAAGCACGCGGTTTTCGTTCACATGCTTGGGCAAGGGCAACTGTACCAGGATACCGTCGATCTTCGGGTCCTTGTTATACTTGTCGATGAGCTTGAGCAGGTTGTCTTCGCTCAGATCTGCGGGCTGGCTATCCTGAACGGAGTAGAAGCCCAATTCGTGAGCGGTAGTCTGCTTCGCCCTTACATAACTCTGCGACGCGGGGTTCTCGCCGACGAGGATAGTGACCAGTCCCGGCACGACCCCATGTTTTTCGTGCAACTGTTGGACCTCGACTTTGAGTTCAGCCCGAATCTCCTTGGCCACCTCGGCCCCTTTAAGCAGTTTGGCAGACATATAATATCTCCCGTGATTATTTGGATTCCCGGATCACGACGCTCCGCGAGGTTATCCGGCATCCAGCTAGAACAGGCCCGTTACTTTTCCCGTCTTCACATCGACGTCCACTTTGCGGAACGCCGGATCGGAAGAGGTCCCCGGCATAAGGCTTATGGCGCCTGCGCACGGACAGAGGAACTTGGACCCGGAGTAGATGAGAACGTCTCGGATCGGCAGTATCCAGCCCTTGGGCGTGCCCTTGACTGCTGGATCGTGGGTCAGGCTGAGATGAGTCTTGACCATCATGGTGGCGTAGTCATCAAACTTGGAATCCGCCTCGAGCATCTTGGCCTTTGCTTCCGCCTCGGGCGTCCAGGCGACGCCGTCCGCCCCGTAAACTTCCTTGGCCACAAGGGCAACGCGCTCTCTAAGCTTCATTTCCAGAGGATAGAGGAATTTGAACTCGCTGGGTTGTTCGCAGGCTTCGATAACCGCGTCGGCAAATTCCAGGGCTCCTTCGCCCCCCTTGGCCCAGTGCTCGGACACCGCGCAACGGGCGCCGGCGGCTTCCGCGTGCTTGCGGACCAAAGCGATCTCAGCCTTGGTATCCGTATGGAAAGCGTTGATGCAGACGACCGGGTTGATTCCCGACTTGCGGATCGTGTTGATATGGTGGACCATGTTGGGAATACCCTTCTCGAGCAGGGCCAGGTTTTCCTTAGTGTAGTCCACGGGAAGCGGAAGACCGGCCACGACTTTGGGTCCGCCGCCATGCATCTTGAGCGCGCGGATGGTCGTGGTAAGGACCGATACGTGAGGCTTCAGGCCGCTGTACCGGCATTTGACGTTCCAGAACTTCTCGAACCCGATGTCTGCTGCAAAACCGCTCTCGGTGACATGATAGTCGAAGAGCTTGAGGCCGACACGGTCGGCGATGATCGAAGACTGCCCGACGGCTATATTTGCGAAAGGACCGGCGTGAACCATGCAAGGCTGGTACTCCACGGTGCACATAAGGGTCGGGTTGATGGTGTTTCTCATCCAGGCGGTCATGGCGTTTCCGACTTCAAGGTCGCCGGTGGTGACGGGTTTTCCGCGCTTGTCGAATGCCACGGTGATTTCATTGAGCCTTTTCTTCAGGTCGGCCAGGTCTCTGACGATCGAAAGGGTGGCCATTAATTCCGAGCTGACCGCAATCCCGAATTTTGACTGCATCATGAAGCCGTCCATCCTGCCGCCCATACCGATGACGATATTGCGCAGAGACTGGGCGCAGAAATCCATGATCCAGCCCATCTCGACACGGGTGGGATCGATATCGAGGCGCTTCATGCGGGTCAGGCGCTGAAGCTGCTCGTCGTTGTAGTTTCTTTCGTGCTGCATGCGGGCTGTGAGGGCCACCATCGCCAGGTTGTGGGCGTTCATGATGTCGTTGATATCACCCGTAAGGCCCATCGAGAACTCGGTCATCGGGATGATAAGCGAGTTTCCGCCGCCCGCTGCCGTTCCTTTTATGTTCATGGTCGGGCCGCCTGAGGGCTGCCTGAGGCACCCGCCCACATTTTTGCCTCTTTTGCCAAGGCCTTCCATCAAGCCGCAGGAAGTCGTGCTCTTGCCTTCTCCAAGAGGGGTGGGAGTGATTGCGGTTACTTCGATGTACTTTCCATCCGGGCGGCCCTTCAACCGCTCGATGATTTTCATGAAATCGAGCTTGCAGAGCCTGCCCATGGGGAGGATTTCATCTTTTTTCAGTCCCAGTTTTTCCTGAAACTCCCATGGAGTGGGCATATTAGCTTCCGCTGCTTCAGAGATCTGCCAATCCTTCATCTTAGTAGCATCATAGGGCATGTTCGAATAAACCTCCGTTTTGAAATTGTGCGTTCCACTAAGCTCACACCCGGTTAAGGGCCTCTTTCACTCCTCGAATTCGATCTCGGCTGGAT
>JBKQTS010000243.1:0-44971 GCA_052143075.1 Syntrophobacteraceae bacterium
TGAGGACATGTTAAACCTGAAAATGGAGACCATTTATAATACCCAATATTGTCAAAGAACGTTTCTCATAAAACTTCCAGGGAAACCGTCAATTATGAAGGCCCCCTTTTTTCAGCAACCTGCTAAAGTACCAAGAAATCATCTTCGCCTCCCAGGTCCTCCGGTTCGATCAGCTCTTCAAGAGAAAGAAAACTTTCAGGATTATGGTCAAGTTAAAGGATACCTTGGGTGGCAAGCTCACCAATGGCGGCCAGGTGCTCAAGATACTCGGAACCGAGGACCGGAAAAAGCTCAAGAACGGCAAAGAGCGGGCAAAGAAGATCCTCGAACACGCCGGTTGCCACAGCATCTACGGCACGTATTATTTCGCAGCCCACCCGGGTGGGACCGTAAAGCTCGGTGAGTTCGTGGATTCGAACCTCAAGACCCAGTACGATAACCTCTATGTCTGCGATTGTTCGGTGATCCCGGAGGCCTGGGGGCGTCCGCCTACGCAGACGATCCTGGCCCTGGGAAGATATCTGACCAAGCATCTGCTGGGTGAATCCAAGAAGACTTAGCGCAAAGCCGAAAGGTTGAAAAAGACCTGGGGGGCCCAGCCCAAATAAGAGTTGCCAAGTACAGGAGCAAGCATGGACAAGAGCGATGATTCCAGTGTCATAGCAGAAAAAGTTCTTCTTGATGTGATGAGATCCATCGGTTTAAAGAAAACACTCGATTTTCTTTAAACGGTCGTCTTGTCCGAATGGCACAAAAACTTAACCTTTCTCTCCTCTTTCTCGATCGGATGGGTATCGCCTCAAGGATTCTCACTTCCATATCATATATGACCAGATAAGACCCGAAGTACACGTGGGTGGTCCCCTCAATCCTGCTTGCAGAAAGTCCCTGTTTTCGAAATGGTACAACGAAAAAAGGACTGGCCGCCAATTCATTCCGACGAACAGTCCCTTCAGATCATCTGATGGAATGTGAGGGGATTAAACTCTGCTATTTGACTTTTTCGCTGAGAGTCTTGCCTGCTTTGAACTTGACAACTTTTGATGCTGGAATCTTAATCTTTTCGCCGGTCCTGGGATTGCGGCCTTCACGTTGAGCTCTTGTCCCGACGCTGAAAGTCCCAAAACCCACGAGCGTAATCTTCTCACCGCCTGACAAAGCACCAGAAACAGCAGCAACAAAACCGTCCACCGCTTTTTCAGCCAGTGATTTGGCGACTCCAACTTCACTTGCGATTTTTGCAACCAATTCAGCTTTTGTCATTTCCTTTCCTCCTATAAGTTACCTGACTTCGTCCAGAGTATGCTGGATCCTTCCACGAAAATCCGAACACCCTGAATACCTTCCTTTTGTTCAAATTTTCAAATCGCGGCTTCGCGATACTTTACGCAAGGAGTCCAGGAGCCAAGCGGTCTTCTGCATCCCTTGCATGAATTCTGTCCTTGGCGCTGTTTGCAGTAGCTGTCCACGACGTATTCGAACAGTTTGGCGTTGCGAATCGCAAAGGCGATCTCCTCAGCAATTGCCACCAGTCCATAGTGCTCTTCTTCGGTGAAATCCTGCCCGTCGGCTTTGTTAAGCACATTCAACACCCCCACGGCTTCCTCCCCCGCAAGGAGCGGCACCACTATCATATTTCTGGTTACGAATCCGGACTCGGAGTCGATTTTGCCGTGAAACCTCGGATCGTTCTGAACGTCGTGCACAATTTCAGACTGGCGGTTCTGCAAGACGGAACCGGCAATCCCCTTGTCGGCCGAAAAAGTTGCACCCATGAGTACCTGCTTTGACAATCCCTCGATCTGATAGAAATGAAAATTCTTTTTCTCATCATCGAGAAGCAGGACTGAGGCCTCCGTAGCGGAGGAAATATCCATGCAGCAATAGAGGGTGGTTTCCAGCATTTCATGAAGCCCCACAGACTGGGCAAGCATCGAGCTGACCGTGAGGTAGGTGTTAAGGTATTCGAGCTGCCGCAGCGTCTTCTTCCATTCGCCGAGCTGGCGAAGCCGGCATGTCAGAAGGATAAGGATTTTCTCCCAGACCGTGGGCAAAACGGCGCGACCGTTATGAGATTGCGTCAGCCCCAACAGGCCGGCACAGCCTGTCTTGTCGCGCAACGAGTAGACGGTGAATTTGTCAACTGAGTTCTCGACATCCAATCCCGCTGAACCTTCGGGTGGGCGGTCCGAAATCAGCTCGCATTGTTCTTCGATCCTGGATACCGCCTCCGGCGGGATACCGTAAGGAAACAGAATGGGCCCTCCAGGCAGGAAAGCAGTGCAGTACAGGAACATCGATTCAGCGTTAAGCGCCGATGCGATACTGGGCAGTACTTTTTCAGAGAGTTGTTCGATGCTTTCGGACGTCAAGGCTTTTTCCACGATATCCAGCAAGCCCATCATCCAATTCATTGAACCAGCCTGCAGTTGATCGATTGGCATAATCCACCTCGAATCGACAGCCCCAAAATGCTTGGTTCAAGTGGGTTTCGCAGAAAGGTGCAAAAAATGCGCAAAGTATTTTCAGGTTGGAATTCGCGCGCTCGGCAAAGCACAACCAGCACGCTCTAGCCATGATCCATGTGGAAAGTGAAATACCGACACCTCTCCGTTTGAACCTAGCGCCACATGAGTCGTAAACTGCAAATTACACGAGATACAGGACACCTTCAAGGCCATAGAACCTTACCATATACGAATAAAAACGCAAGCGGTGTGTCAAGGGAACATGTTGTAAGGCATCGTCACCCCGGCGAAGGCCGGGGTCCAGTGCTTCTAACCAAGTAAAAAAACTCTGGATTCCGGCTTGAACCCTCACCCTGTTCGGGTTCGCGTTAACGCTTCCAACTGATGTCAGATGCTTCAAGTTCGCGTCCGACCTTTTGTGAGGACGCGCCTGAATGACGGGTTGCATGTCCGTACCCATCCCAACTTAGTTGACGCTGTACTAGTAGGGCCTTTGAACAATTTCAATCACGTCATCCTCAGGAGCCCTTATAAAGGCTATCCTCACCCCTTCTCTTATGTCCTTGGGTTCCAAAATAAACTCCGCCCCTTTTGCTTTAAGTTCTCGAGCAGCTTCGTCAAGGTCGTCTACTCGAACGCCAAAATGACCAATCCCGTATCGAATCCAAATACCTTCTCTCGGGCTCTTTGGACACTCAAGGTCTTCTCCCTCTCCCGCCTCAGTAATAATGATAACAGAGCCAGCGAGTTCCAGCGTAGCCATTGGAACATCTCTAAGCTTTCCTTCGTAAATCGTTTTGGCATTAAACATTTTTTCGTAGAAGCCTCTGGTCGTGTTGATGTCATGGCATTTGATATGTACATGATCCATTGTGAATTTGACTGCAGTACTTTTTCCCATCGAACCTCCTTTCGGATATTGACTGGACCTTATCTTTTTTCTGCCCCAAAAAGCTCCTGGAATGTTTAGGCGGCACTGTTCATTATTCCATATCCCAATCAAAGCCACAAATGATTTGCAGTGACCCTCCATCGAAAGCACGCTGTAACCCTTCCAGGATCACATACACCACCGGCGCACCTTCCGTTTCCACCAGAGGACATCCCAAATGCTCACCTTCCCACTCAGAATCATCACAACCAACCCGATGAAGCTGATCAGGCCCCCGATGTAGAAAATCTTGGTCGGTTTTCTCTCCGCGTTTCCTGCCAGCTATTCTTTGCTTTCTGTCGATCTGTCTATTAACTACTGCTCAAAGGCGAAGATGCGCTTCCAATCGTTCTTCATGCTGATGACGGTCCAACCATTCTTCTTCGCCTCGTCATATAGCGCCTGCGTGAAGGCACCGACCTTGGTGTCGGGCAGACCCTGCGCCGGCCCGTAGGCATACTCGCGCTCGGCATCGTCGTGCAGTAGAAGCACCGCGAGCCGGGCACCGTCGCCCGCCTTGATGTACTCCAGCATTTGCTGGTCGCCGGGCGAGTTGCCGAACGCCGCGTGTGGCCGGCGTCCGATCATCAGGTGAATGCCCTCGGGCTTCCCGGCAAAGTCGTCGTTCAGCAGCAGCTTGGGCTCCTTGGTGAGCATCGGTTGGCCATTCTTGTCGTAGCCGAACTGGGTCGCACCCATGGTGCCCACCACCTGCTCGGGCGGGATACCGTACACCCGCTCGGAGTACACGCGCACGAAATCCTGGCCGCCGCCGGTCACGATGTAAGTCTTGAAACCGTTGGTCCGGAGATATTGCATGACTTCGAGCATCGGCTGATACACCAGTTCGGTGTAGAGCCGCTTCCAGCGCGGGTGTTTGGCCGTATCAATCCACTGCTTCACTTCGACGTTGAACTCGTCCACCGTCATGCCGGTAAGCGTCGCGGCGAGAATTTTCTCGAGGTCCTCCTGCGTGAGCTTCTCCATCGCCTCGCGGTTGCCGGACAGCAAGGTCTTGAACGGCTCCATATTTTTCAGTTCCGGCTTCTTCGCAACCAACGCCGGGACCTGTTCCAGGCAGTACACAAACTGCGTGTACATCGGATGCTCAACCCACAGGGTACCGTCCTGGTCGAACGTTGCGATGCGCTCCTCCGGCGGCACGAACTTCGTGCTTGCCTTGTCCGTGGTGGCCTGAACAAACTCGATGATGGCCTTCTTGGCAGGTCCGTCGTTCCACGAAGGCAAAATGTCAGCGGCTTGCGCGCTCAGGGCCAGTGCGAGCACCGCAAGCATTGCGAATGCAATGAGTCTTATCTGCTTCATGGTTGAAGCTCCTTTCCGTTCACTTCACTTTTCTATGCCAGGGAGCTGGCGCCCTATGTGAGACGCCCATCCATCACGCTTACTTCACGAGGCTCGTTTGAAGGGGGAATGTCTCCTGACGGTATAAATTAAATAATTCCACACGGTGTTTCGCGGCTTAAAAAGGATATGCATGAGGAACTGCCGGTGCAAGTGCAGCAGCTTGATTAGCTCTATCGGATTGGATCAGAGTCGCTCCAGCAAATAAGATCAATGTGGGGAGTCGCAGACGCTTCCATCACAAGAGGGCTTGGATTTTCACCTAAGTCCTTGAAGTTTCCCTGGCAGCAGAATATGATTTGCTCGTAGAGCCTTAACTGGGGGGCGGCAAATGGCAGACGTGAAGCCCTGATTGATCCCGTGAGAGGCCATTCTGACAGGGTTTTGCCAGCTTTTTATTCTACGACATACAAAAGGAAGGAGCAACAATGAACACTTTCTTCGGAGTTTATATAAAATGAAAACCTTATCTGTCCCTTCCGGCCTATGGTATGAGAATATCGAACGAGAGCTCAGCTTTCCCGACAGATGGCAGGTATCAGACCTTACTTCTCCCGGATTTGACAAACCGTGCTTAAGCCCTGAGCAGATCAGGAAGAAGATCGAGTCCCCGATCGCCGGACCTACCCTTTATGAGCTCGCAAAAGAAAAGAAACAGGCTGTCATCGTCTTCGATGATATGACAAGACCGACTCCGGTGAAAAATATCGCGCCCTTTGTCCTCGATATCCTCCACAATGCAGGCATGAAGCGCGATCAGATACGCTTCCTCTGGGCACTCGGATCACATGGCGCTTATGACATGATCAATGCACGCAAGAAGTTGGGTGATGAGATCGTTGAAAATTACACTGTCTACAACCATGATCCATTCCAGAACACTGTGCATATAGGGAGAACCCCGACCGGCGTAGAACTCTGGTTCAACCGGGAATTTATGAACTGTGATCTCAAGATCGGTATTGGCTGCATTACCGCCCATGTCCATGTGGGCTTCGGCGGCGGAGCCAAGCTCATCTTTCCCGGTGTTGCAGGTATCGAGACCATCAACCAGTTCCACAACCAGCTCTACCGCGATCCAAGCCGCACGGGCCTTGGTAACTTCGATAATAACATAATGCGCGCCGAGTGTGATGCAGCAGGCGATCTGGCAGGGCTGAACTTCAAGCTCGATTGTCTCTTAAACCGCAGGGGAGAGATCACCAACCTCTATGCCGGGTCCTTCAAAACAACGCATGAAACAGGCGCCAATGAGGGGAAAGACCATTACGGCATCCCCTTCTCTTCAGGATATGACATCGTAGTTAGCAATGCCTATGGAAAGGCGAATGAATCAGCTATTGCAATGCGTCTGGCGCTCATGACCGTGAAGCCGGGCGCCCTGGGTACGACAGTGCTCATATCCGATGCCCCTGAAGGCCAAGTGACGCATTATGTCTTCCGGTCCTGGGGTACAAACTATGGCGGACGGCACTACACCCCAAGGTCGCCTGGCTTTGTGCCGCGCCTCATGAAAAAGCTCATCGTGCTTTCGCCATACCCTGACCGTACGAGCCTTGACCTTATCTGCCACCAGGATGATGCCGTCATTGTCAAAACCTGGCCCGAGGTCCTTACCATACTTGAGCAAGATTATCCTTCAGAAGCCAAGGTTGCGGTTATTCAGGACGGCACAATGCAGTATTTAAGACAGGATTAAAGATCGAGTACTCAGATTGTGCAGCAGCCTGATTTCAGTGTGTCGGGAGATGGAAAATCAGTAAAAATCCGGGCCCGGAGGACCCGGATTTTACTTTCCTCCAAGTCGATCTTTCTCTTCCTTTAAAATATGGTTAGAGATTATGAGTTTCTGAATCTCGGTGGTTCCCTCGTAAATCCTGAGCGGGCGAATCTCCCTATAGAGACGTTCCACCACGGAGCCTTTGATCAAGCCTATGCCCCCATGGATCTGCACTGCCTGGTCAATACACCGAAATGCGGCCTCCGTGGCGTAGAACTTGGCCATGGAGGACAGGACGGAGGCCTTCGGGTCCCCCCTGTCTTTCTTGAGGGCTGCTACGTAAACGAGACCGCGCGCTGCTTCGATCTCCGTGGCCATTTCTGCCACTTTGAACGCATTGGCCTGAAAATCCATAAGGGGCCGGCCGAACTGTTTCCGCCTGGCGCCGTATCTCACAGCCTCTTCAAGTGCGGTGCGCGCCATACCGATTGCGGCTGCGCCCACCGACATGCGCATAAGATCCAAGGTCTGCATGGCGAGCTTGAACCCGCCTCCTTTGGCGCCTAGAAGATTTTCCAAAGGAACTCTGAGATCTTTAATCCGGAACTCCACGATGTCGTGGCTTGCGACCATCTCAATGCGGCGAGCCACATTAAATCCCGGAGAATCCCGTTCAACGATGAAGGCGGAAAGGGCTCCCGGCTTCTCAGGCATTGGCGTTTTGGCAAAAAGCACTACCATATCAGCCGAGTAGCCATTCGAAATGAAACGCTTACGCCCATTAATCACAAATCCTTCGTCACAACTCTCGGCTAAAGTCTGGATTGCGGAGACATCCGAGCCGGCATCCGGTTCGGTAAGTCCGAAAGTGGTAAGTCGTTGTCCCACGGCTAGAGAGGGGAGGAAGCGTTTCTTCTGTTCTTCGTTTCCGGCAAGCACCAGCGGATATCCGCCCAGGCCTTGCATTGCATAAGTGGTATCTGCCGGTCCGTACACGCCTGCAAGGACTTCACGGGCCAGGCAGATTTTTACCGCACTCACTCCCTGCCCTCCCCATTCCTTGGGGTAAAGAGGACCATAGATTCCAGCCCTGCTCAGGGATTGTTTCAGTTCATCAGGGACATGGTTGACCTCTCCGAATTTCAAGGCAAGCGGGGCCAATTCCTCTCTAGCGTATTCGACGCATCTAGCTTTAAAGGCCAAGTCATCTGAGGTAAGTAAGGTTTCCATATCTCCTCCTTATAGTTTTTTCCCAATGAATCGCACCATTCGCACTCTTTTCGATGGGTGAACAGGTTTGAATTAGCCGCCTTATCCTTTCCAATCAGTATTGGATTGCTTTTTCAGTTCCTCAGGCAGCCTTTCCACCTCGGGGGCATGATAAAGTACATTATCGCGATAGAGTTCCTCGATTGTTTCAGGCTTGTAGTTCAGCACTGAGGAAAGGACCTCCTTGTTGTGCTCGCCTATGAAAGGGGCATATCCTCTGATGGCCGAAGGGGTCTCGGAGAACTTGAGAGGGCTTCCGTACATTCGGACTGGACCAAGGAAGGGCTGGTATACTGTAGGCCTCATCTCCCGCTCGCCGATCTGCGGGTCCACAGTGGCCAGTTCGACAATGTTTTTTACTCGGGAGCAGGGAATCCCTATTAGCTCCAGCTTTCGCTCGGCCTCTTCCACTGAATCCTGAGACATGACCCACTCTTCGAGAGCTTCGTGGACATAACCGGCATTGGCCGGATTGCTTCGGTTGGAGACTTCGGCCGTGCGGGGATCTTCTTTCAACCATCTGTACTTGGGGCCCATCAGATCGACAAGCTGCGGCCACCGGCTCTGCGTCATGGAGGCGATGGCAATCTGGCCGTTTTTTCCGTTGAAAATGCCATAGGGGGCCATGCCGACGCTTTTTTGTCCTGTCCGGTTCATTACTACAGGCTTTCCCACCGCTTCACCGGTCCAATACCAGGGGAAAGTTTGATCGTGAAGGGTGAAAAGGCAGTCAACCAGCGCAATATCGATGTTCTGTCCCTGGCCGGTCCTGATGCGATGATGCAGGGCGGCCAGCATGGCCGTACAGGCGTGCATGGAAGCCGTGGTGTCCCCGATCGACACAGGGGCCATTATGGGCGGGTCGCTCCGTGCCGTCCATCCGCTGGCGGCCTGCGCGATCACGTCGTAGCCGGGCTTATCGCTGTTTGGCCCCCAGTGGCCGAAGGCCGAAATGGAACAGTAGATAATGTCGGGCTTGATCCTGCGCGCCGCTTCATAATCGAGTTTCAGCCGTTCCATGACTCCGGGAGCAAAGTTTTCGATCACTATGTCACTGACCTTGATCAGTTCATGGATGATCTCGATTCCCCCGGGGTGTTTGAGATTGACACAGATGCTCTTTTTCCCCCTGTTTACATGGAGGTGATAGCTGCTCTGAGTAACGCCGTCCTTCTCGACCCGCAAAACCTGCAATCTTTCATTGGCGCCCTCCGTGTAACGATCCACCTTGATCACATTGGCGCCCATGTCCGCAAGAGTCTTTGTTGCATGCGGCCCCGCAAGGACCCATGTGAAGTCCAGTACGGTAACGTCGGAGAGCGGACCCGATTTTAAAGTATCCATTATTCCTCCTGTCGATTAATCAATATCCGGCGGCTGGGCAAGGTTTGGAAGGAGTATCCCCGATCCTGTTTCTTCTAACCATTTCGCTGCGAATGACTCCTGCGGGCCGCCGGCCGCAAGAGCCTCGTGAAGAGCAGGAAAACGAGAACTAAGGACTGAGTTTTTGAAAACTATTCTACTCCTGTAATGCCCCCGAATCCGGGATTTTCATCTGGCGGCAGGGCCCTTTGCTGGCCGCATTTACCGGGTCCTGCCCGCCAGAATCGATTCGGGCCCAGCGGCTGTCAAGTACGGGCTATTCTGACGCCAGAGCAGCCTTGACTGCTGAAGGCTGAGCTGTGTCCACAATGGACTTTTCCTTGAGGAACGCGACACTGATTGCGCCGACAAGTGCTATTATCGACCAGAACAGGAACACATTGCCGAAGTCGAATGATTTGTCGGGCAGCGTGATGACCAGGTAACCGGCTACCATCGGTGACAAAAAACCCCCGAACTGTCCGATGCCGTTAGATACTCCAACCGCTCGGCCGACCAGTTCCTTGGGGTAGCGCCGTGTTGGAAAAGCGTACATCATGCCCCATGACAGATTGACAAAAAAACCTCCAAGAGCCAGAAACAGCAGCAGCATCGCAGTATTTCCTTTGGCAATATGTCCGATCGTGTAGAGTACCGGAATGCATCCAAGGAAGGCAATTATCGTTACGATTTTGGGTTTTCCACCGAACCACTTGTCGGCCATAAACCCTCCAAAATTCATCGAGAAGAAGGCCACGAAGTACGGGAGCGACGCATAAAAACCCATGGTCTTCAGGTCCAATCCGTGCTGCTTGACCAGGAACGTGCTGATCCACGTGACCATTCCCCAGCCAATCATCAGCAAGATGAAAAGCCCCATTGCATAGAGCCAGAACTGGATATCGGTTAAAAACATTTTAGAGCTGTATGTTCTTCCGTGTTCGCTGGCTTCGACGTCGATCGAGGACGTGATCAGGTCGTACTCTTCCTTTTTTACTTTTCCTTTTTCATACATCAGTTTAGGGGAGTTTTCCGCGAACTTCCAGAGCAGAACGACACCTATCAGACCGGGCACAGCGAACACGAAGAATACCGGACGCCATGCCCCGCCGAAGAAGCCCGCCGCGAGCTGGGTTACAATAATGGGAACTATCGCAGGCGCTACCGCCCATGTCGTTGCAAAGAAGCCGTTGGCCCGGGCTTTTTCCTGTCTCGGAAACCAGTTGGCAATCATTCTTATGGAAGGAGCAAAATGCTGTCCTTCGCCGACCCCCAAGGCCAGGCGAAGAAAAATAAATTGAGTATAGTTTCGGACAAATCCGGTTACAAAGGTTACCAGGGTGAAGATCCAGATTGCGATGTTCATCGTCTTCTTCGGACCGATTCTGTCTGCAAGGTATCCGGCCAGGAATTGGGCAGACGCGTAGCCGAGAAAAAATACAGAGCCCAGCCACCCGACTTGCGCAGCGGTCAATGAGAGGTCTTTTTGAATATAGGGAAGGAATGTCAGTACGCTTATCCGGTCGAGATAGTTGATCAGATAAAGCAGCCAGATTACGCCGAGTATTACGTGACGGTATCCCCATGCTGTTTTTACGCGCTCAGCCATATTCGTTCTCCTTATGGGTCTGATGTTTTATCAGGACATTCCTTCGGCTTTGTTTATTTCTGGGCGGCTATCATGGCCCTGATGGCTTTCTTGTCCACTTTACCCGTGGGGTTGATGGGCAATGCCTCCAAAAATCGTATGTCACGGGGCCGCTTGTAATCGGCCAGCTTTTCTTTGGTGAAGTCGCGAAGCTCTTCAGCCGTGGCCGTAGTCCCCTCTTTGCATACCACGAAGGCAAGGACGTCCTCCCCCAGTTCCGGATGAGGCTTGGCGAGCACAGCGCACTGTTTGACGGCCGCATGTTCATAGAGGATGTTTTCCACCTCTACAGAGTATATGTTGAAGCCTCCCCGAACGATCATGTCCTTCATGCGATCCATGAAGTAGAGATAGCCTTCCTCATCGTAGTAGCCCGTATCGCCGGTATGGAGCCAGCCATCCTTTAGGGTTTCAGCCGTGGCCTTGGGGTTCTTGTAGTATTCCTTCATCACGTTCGGACCCCTCAGGACGATTTCGCCCACTTCGTGTGGCTTCACGTCGCGACCATCCAGGTCCACCACTCGCATTTCCTGTTCCGGCAGCATGGGAAAACCGACAGAACCGAGTTTGGTCACTGCGTCCGCTGCATCCAGAATAGTTCCACCGGTGCCGCCTTCCGTAAGAGAGTAGCTGTTGTATATTTTTATGTTCGGCCATGCAGCTTGCGCCTTACGAATAAGCTCACTGGGCATTGACGCCGCACCGGAACACAACTCCTTAAGGGACGATGTGTCGAATTCTTTGAATCGCGGGTGATTCAGGATAAATGCGTACATCGCCGGTGCGCCTCCATAGAAGGTCGATTTCTCTTTTTGTATCAACTCAAGCGTCTTGATTACGTCAAAAGACTCTTCATGGATGTGCACATTCCCGCCATAAAGCCAAATCATCATGACACTGCTGCACCCGCTCGAGGTGAAAAACGGGAAGCAATCTTGCGCGCGAATTACCCCGTAGCGCGTCCGGTAAAGCATGAGGGCGCTGCACCACATGCGTCCGCAGGCTACCTTGTTCGCCTGTGTTAAAACCACCCCTTTGGGCAGGCCCGTGGTTCCGCTGGTGTAAATGATATCGGCTGTGTCATGCGGACCAATATCCACGGCGGGCGGCTTGCCCGGTTTTTCAAGCAATTGATTGAATGAGATGCCCCAGTCAGGCAAATCCTCGCCGGTCCTATGGAGACATAGATAGTTCCGGACCCGCAGCCGGTCGCGAACTTGTTCCACCAGAGGCAGAGCGCCGGACATCGCAATAAAATGGTCCGCATCGGCGTTATCTACTATGTATTCGACCTCGCGAGGGGCTAGTCGTATGTTGATCGGAACGAATACCGCCCCGATCTTGTGGATAGCAAGGTATGAGTAAGCGCTTTCGACGTGGTTGGCCAACATGCATGCTACTTTCTGGCCTTTCTGTACGCCTAGTTCTGTCAAACCTGCGGCCACCCGGTCCGAGGCCTCGTCCACGTCCCTCCATGTATTGCGTATGTAATCGCCGCTTCTATACGAAACCGCTACTTTGGCTTCCCTGTCGCCAAAATCGACCACGTTTCTTGCCAATAAATCTCTGATCGTCTCTGGGGTCCGCCACATGTTTCTCCTCCTCGCTCATAAGAAGATTGATCCTTCATTCCCACACATCCAAGTACAGGTGAAATAGACACGCGGTTGTCTTCGACTCTGAATTGAATTCAATGGTCGCTCGCTCCTCCCTGTTCAGGGAGAGGATGCCTCGATTTCTCAAATCAGTTCCTTCTTGAGTATCTTGCCACTCATATTTTTCGGCAATTCATTCATTAATACAAAGACCTTTGGAACTTTATACGTGGCGAGATTTTCCTGGCAGAATTTTCTCAGGTCATCAACTTGAGTTTTTTCTCCCGCCTTCAAGGCAACAAAGGCTTTTGGAACCTCACCGAGACTAAGGTCGGAAACACCGATCACGGCTGCTTCGCGAATATTGGGATGTCTGTAGAGAACCTCTTCAATCTCGCGCGGGAAAATATTGTACCCACCTGAAATGATGAGCTCGTTTTTCCTGCCAGCAATGTAAAAATAGCCCTCACTATCCTGATAAGCCAGATCGCCCGTTGAGATCCACCCATCGCGAATTCGCTTTTCCGTTTCTTCCGGAAGTTCCCAGAACCCCATAGTTCCGTTGGGTCCTTTAAATACCAGTTCCCCTACTTCACCGATGGGAACATCACGCCAATCGGCGTCAACCAACCGCACTGCCACACCAGAGGCACATATGCCGATTGAGCCCGCCTTGCGCACGCCGTATACAGGATTGGCGGTTACCAGTCCAGTAGATTCCGTCAGTCCATAGACCTCCAGGATGCTTGACCCGAATTTCCCCTCGAACTCCTTGAGATGTTCCAGCGACAGAGAAGCGCCGCCCGAAAGTCCCATTTCTAAAGAGGAAACGTCCCGTGGTTGCTTATCAAAATCAGATAGAAGGTAGTTAAACATGGTCGGTACACCGGGAAACCAGGTCGCGTGGTACTTCCTGATAGCATCAAATACCCATTCGGTCTTGAACCTTTCCATAACGACCACAGAACCACCACTGGCGAGACTTCCCCAGAAAGGGCTGGCATTTCCGAAAATGTGATTCAAAGGGAGGCACGCAATTGTAACATCGGTGGCGCTCAATCCATAGCTTTGTGCCATGTTGCTCGCCGTAAACGTAATATTGCGATGACTGATCATGACTCCTTTTGGCTTTCCAGTAGTCCCCGAGGTGTAGAAGATCATGGCCAAGTCATCGGCACTCGATTCAACAGTTTCTTCATTTGCCGCAGGATCTACCAGTGAACTGATTCTCTCCTCAAGACGTTGGTTGTCCATTTGCATGATAATGGTGGGAGCCATAGAGGCTTCTTTTTCAACAATCCTAAGGTTATTTTCAAATTGCTCTGTTGACATTAGTATTTTTGATGCGGAATCTTTTAGGATATACATGATTTCTCTGGGTGTATACGCTGAATTTATAGGAACAGCCGTGGCTCCAGCCTTAATGGCCGCGAAATAACCCAGGAGTAAGTCTGTATGGTTCGGATAAAGAAAAGCAATTCGATCACCAGACTCAATGCCCAGCTTTCGGAAACCTGAAGCCAGACGATCGGTCAAGGTGTCAAACTCCTTATAAGAGTAGGCAACATCCGTTCCATAATCGGTTATGAGTCGCCTGTCTCCGAACTGAAGAGCCTTCTTTTTGAGGTATTCTCCTACACTTGGCCATTTCATAGTTTTTTTCCTTAAACCGTTCCAAAGTGCATGGCATTTTCTTTAGAATTGATACACCGGCATCCTCAGTCTTCACAGAGAAATTCCAACAGATATGGCGTCTCATCATTGCAGAAGGGGTCAGAGTCGCCAAGGACTTATCCAGTTTAAAAATAAGCACTGCCGACGGTCAGTCCTCCGCATACAAATAAGGTCTGACCTGTAATGAAACCGGCCTCATCGGAAGCAAGAAACGCCACTGCATTGGCAACATCTTCCGGCTCACCCATTCTGCCAAGTGGTACACTTCTTATGATGGCCTCTGTTTTCGGACAGCCAGGTGGGTTCGCACCGGTGAAAAGGTCCGTGGCGATTGGTCCGGGCGCTACATTGTTGACATTGATATTATGGGGACCCAGTTCCAGTGCCCAGGTGCGGGTTAAGCCGATAATGCCCGCCTTGCAAAGGGAATATATGGTCCGGTCCAACTTGCCTAAACTCGCACGGGATCCAATGTTTACAATCTTTCCGTAATGCTGTTTCTTCATGTGCGGTAGGGAATGCTGGGTACAGAAAATCAGCCCTTTTAAATTTACACGCGTAATCTTGTCCCAGTCGTCCTCGGTTACCTCTTCCAAGGGAGCCGGTCCAACGATTCCCGCATTGTTCACAACGATATCGATCTTATTAAATCGATTGGCTATACACGCGACAGCATCGTGGACGGCCTGCTCATCCCCCACGTCCACAGTGAAGGCCACTGCCGGTATCCCTTTACCGGCTAGGTCTCGCGCGACATCCTGAACTCTTTCATCGAGATCCATGAGAGCGACTGAAGCCCCCTCCCGGCTCATTTTGAACGCGATTGCCTTGCCAATTCCCCGGGCGGCGCCGGTAATCAACGCCACTCGACCGTTGAACTTACCCTCACTTGGCATGTTTAAATTTCCCTCTCTAAATGCAGAACGTTTCCCAATTAAACCAATCATCCGTGAATCTTTTGTTCATCAATAAGAGCAACCGCTCGAACGGGGCTCCCCGTGCAGCCTTTCAAATACAACGGAAAACCCGCAAAAAGGAACCTCTTAACGGGAATGCTTTCCAAATTTGCCAGGTTTTCATATATGGGTACTTTCTCTGCCAGCAAATAGAGGTGCACACGGCGTGTCATATCCGCATTGTCCTCAATATTGCCGAGATCTATGCCTACCGCTTTCATGCCCATTTCCCTAAGCCAACGGGCCGCATCGATTGAAAGGCCGCTGGCCTGGTGGAAATCGTCATCTTTCCATCCACCGGACCAGGCTCGTATGAGCACGATATCCCCTTGGCGCACCTCCAGATTGTCCTTCTTCAGCGCGCGGTGAATCAGCTCCAAATCCACGGGGCGCCGCAAATCTTTGTTGCTGACGTCCAGCAGAATTGCTTCACCAAAATACTTATCCAAATTTTGCTGATCGATCGATTCCGAGTCTGCATAGAAGTGTGTGGGTGCATCGACATGCGTACCGGCATGGTCGGAAATGAGCAGTTGTTTGGTGGCAAATCCCTTACAGGGTGGCTTATAACGTGGAGCTGTGAACTCATGTGTGACAAAATCATTGATGACAATTCGCGGATGGGAAGGGTGGGTCTTAAGTCCATCATCGATTCTGTTTGATAAATCGATAATCTTCATTCTGATTTCTCCTAACCATAACAGTAACCGAAGGTAAAGAGTTCCGGCTTGATGCAAGATATACTGCCCTGATGCGTGCCAATTCGGCTGGGGCCATCAAATCTACTCAGAAAAGGTCCCACAAGCTTTCTCTGTTCATCATGTTTTCATGGGTTTCTTCCAGAATAATCTGGCCTGTTCGCATCACATATATTTTCTTTGCGAGGGAAATAGCCATTTTCACATTCTGTTCGACAAGGAGGACAGACATTCCCATTCTCTGAATTTTCGTCAAGACATCGCCCAAATCCTTGACAAGTTTGGGAGACAATCCCAGGCTAGGCTCATCAAGCAACAGCAGATCGGGTTGGACAAGAATCGCCATTCCCAGTGCCAGTTGCTTTTGCTGACCGCCACTCAATGTCTCGGCACCCTGTTTCTCCCTTTCTTTTAGAATAGGGAATAACCTGTAGACCTCTTCCAGCCTCTCTCCCAAATCCGCAGTTTTTCCAATTGCGTATGCGGCAAGCTGAAGATTCTCCAGAACAGACAAATTAGAAAAGAGCGATTTTTCCTGGTGCACAAAAATAAGACCTCTTTTCACATTGATTGCGGGAGATCTATTTGTAATATCCTGACCCTTGTAATTCACCTCTCCTGCATTGGTTTTCAAAAACCCACAGATAGCCTTCAGCAAAGTAGTTTTCCCGGCGCCGTTGTGTCCGATGAGAGCAACGAATTCCCCGGCAGCAATTCCGATGGATACTCCATAAACGACTTGCTTGTTCTGGTAGCCCACATCCAAGTTTTTTACTTCCAGCAGCAATTTGTTAATCCTTCCTGACAGATGGCCCTTTACACCCCGAAATATATTTCTCCAAGCTTAGGATTAGACATAAGTTCACCCGCACTCCCCTTGGCAATCACCTGACCCGCGGCCATAAAGTAGACCGTGTCCGAAACACCCTCTACAACCTCCAGATTATGTTCCACGATACAGATGGTTTTTCCTGAGCTAGCCAGATTTCTGATTATTTCCATCAGGCGTTTAACCCAATTAGGATCAATCCCCGAGGATGGTTCATCCAGCAGCAGGACTTGGGCTCCCGTAATAAGCAATCGAGCTATTGCCAGCAGTTTTTGTTCTGCATAAGAGAGATTGCGGGCTAGTTCAGAGATCTTATTGAGGAGGCCCACTGCATTCAGGCACATGTATGTTTTTTTCAGATTCTCCTTCTCTTCCTTTTTGATCCTCCAGGGCATAAAGAAAAGCTTTATCAAGCTCTCACCGCTTTGTCCCTGCCCTGCTACAAGAAGGTTGTCCAGAACGGTCATACCTTGGAAGATCCTCACATCTTGCCAGGACCGCACTATACCAATATGTGGCATTTTGTGAGCATTAAGGTTGGTTATGTCTTTATTGTGAAAATAGATCTTACCGTTATCCGGTTTCAGGAATCCCGTGATCAAATTGAAGGCTGTAGTCTTTCCACATCCGTTTGGTCCGACCAGAGCGGTAATTTTGTGCTCTTCAAGATTCAAGAAAAGCTTATCCACGGCCTTGAGTCCACCAAATGACTTGCAAATACCTTTCACTTCAAGAATGGGGACTTTTGGGGACAGATCGGCTTGATCAGATATTCCTTTGAGACTGTTGCTCTCCAGCGCAACAGAAGATGCGACTCCCTCACGGAAAGTCTTCTTTTTTGATTTTCCTAGGCTAATATATTCGGGAACCAGACCTTCCGGCCTGAATCTCATAAATAAGATAAGAAGGATACCGTAGATGAATCCACGGAAGGGAGCGACGAGATTACTTGAGCCTGGGAGGAAGTTCAAAAGTTCAGGGATGATGATTAGTAGAAAGGCGCCAACAGCGGAGCCCCACAAATTTGCGGTCCCTCCCAGCACCACCATGGCAATGATGAGAATTGAATTATCAAGATTCCCTAAGGAGGGGCTGACAAACTGTGAATAATGAGCGAAAATACTACCTGCGCAGGCTGCTATGCCTGTTCCCACCATAAAAATGACAACTTTGAATTTTACCACATTTTTGCCGAGAGAAATTACAGTTTTTTCATCCTCACGAATTCCTTTTAAGACACGACCGAACGGAGATTTCGTGACCTTCAGAGCGACATAATAGACGATGATGACGAGAACGCCCATGAAAGGCACAAAGCCGGCTGGTGTATCAGGTGTGTATCCAAATAGTTTAAGCTTAGGCACTCCAAAAATTCCTGAATCACCCCCTGTGATATTGTAAAGTGACAACATCAGATCGAAGGCAACCATCTCAAAGGCGATAGTAAACAGGATCAAATACTCATCCTGTATCCTGATAAAGGGAATGGCCAGAACACCACCCAAGGCTGCCGTTACAACAATGGCAATGAGCAAGCCAACGAGGAAATTGCAGCCCCAGTTCATGGTAGCAAATGCTGAAATGTAAGCGCCGATGCAAAAGAAAGCAGCATGGGCCATTGATGCCATGCCACCGTAACCCAGAATCAAATTAAGAGAGATGGTCAGGACGACATAAATGAGTGCCAAGTTCAATATCTGGGCTAGATACTCCAAGCTCTGTCCCCTTGTTAAGCGCTCTTTTTGCCCATGAGCCCTTCAGGTTTAATTAAGATGACCAGAAAGAGTATGGAGAACGTCATGACCACTTTGTATTCAGTAGGCAAAACAATGAGCATGACGCTCTCCGCTATTCCAAGCATCACACCTGCGACGACGGTTCCGGAAAGATTTCCTACGCCTCCAAGAAATACGGTTATAAAAGAGATCAACAGTGCATGAACACCGATATTGGGGTTAGCAGGATTGTCCAAGACGGACAGGAAAGACGCAATCCCCACCAGCAGCGACCCGATTCCAAAAACCAGTACAAAGATTTTTTTCGAGTCTATTCCGATAAATGTCGCTTTTTCGGGATTGCTCGATACCGCCCGTATCATCATTCCCGATCTTGTGCGCGCAAGGAAAATAAAAACCAGCACGAGGATAATCCAGGTAAGAATAACCGTGAACAGATTAATGTTGGTGAAGGTAACAGGACCAATTGAAATCGCGATCAGTTAGAAGCTCTTAAGTGGTCGTGGATCAGGGCCGAATAGGAGTTGTATTAGGCTTTGCCCTGCTATCATAATGCCAAGGGATGTTAGGAAAATAGCCAGTTGAGAAGCCTTTTTCTCTCTCATGGGCTGATAGGCAAAGTACTCTATGGCACATCCCAACACTGTTGCGCCCATTAATCCTATTAGAATCGATGGTATAAGCGGAAGGGAGAGTTCGACAAACAGGAGGATAATGTAAGCGGCTAGTGTATAGACCAAACCATGCGCGAAATGAAATGTCCTGGAGGTATTATAAATAATACCCCAACTTACACCCAACAAGGCATAGACGCTCCCTGTGATAAATCCACTTACCAAGAGTTGGAAAAACAAACCCACTATCTATACCTCGCCTATTATTGTTCAGAAAACCCTTATGCGTGCTGTTTGTCAATAACAACCGGTTTCTCATCCTGAATTTCAAACAGTACAACCGGTTTCTCACACGTTCCGTTTTCTCTGAATTTGATATAGCCGCCGTAGATGCTCTTGAACTTTGGATTGCTCCATATGGCCTTTTCAAGTTGCGAACCGTCGTGAGGATCTCCGCCCGCCTCCACCACACGGCTTACCAGGTCTTTCAGGATATAGACCAATTCATAGTAATTGGCTGCGTAAAAATCCGGCGCCACTCCATACTGTTTCGTAAATGTATCGACGAAGTGTTTTGTCCATGGATCGGTTGAATTTACATCAAAATATTCGCTGGCAAACAGGTACCCGTTAGAGGCAGGGCCGGTTACTTTTTCGACATCTCCTGAGTGCTCAGTCCCGCAAATTGGCGCCTTGATCCCCATTTCTCGAATACCCTTGATCGCATATGCCACATCAAGACCTGTGCTGGGGCAGAAGATGATGTCAGGGTTTTTTGCTTTTATGATTGAGGCTTCTGAAGTAAAATTGGTGGCGCCTGTCTGGTGCATCTGTTGGCTGACGACCTTCCCACCCAATTTTTCCCAGAACTCCACCGCAGCCTGATTGAGTGATATGGGAGCGGTTTGGTTGGCGTAGAGGGTGGCCATGGTTCGGTAGCCTTTATTCCATAGGTATTGCAAGGTAAAGGGGACGATTTCATTCCCAAGCATTCGCGTGTTGTGAAGATAGGAAATATTTATCAATTCCGGGCTCGAGGCGCCTCCATTGAAGACAATAACCTTGTTCTCCTTGGCCATTGGCATGATGGACAGAGTAGGTGCGCTAAATGAAGAGAGAATAGTCGGGACATGATCGATGGATGTGAGTTTTCTGAAAGCATTCTGTGCGGGAATGGTCAACCCTGATTTGTGATCTTCTACAAAATAATGAAACGAGTACCCCCCAACGCCTCCAGCCTCGTTAATCTCGTTGGTGGCAATATTGATCCCTCTTTCCATAGTCATACCGTACCAGGATCCGGATCCCGTCATGGCAAGGATTGCGCCGAAGTTGAATTGCTTCAAGTCTGTCGCTAAACCTGTTGAAGTACCCAAAGCACAAAAGAATAAGCTGATTAGACAAATGCATTTCCACTTTTTCATAACAGCCCCCTTGGAAAGATTACACTGTTGACATTAGTTACATCCAATCGAGGATATCAAGACATTCCTTTCCGCAAGAAACTATGATTTTGCCTCCCTTCCATATCATGATTTTTCATAAGCTCCATGAGCCAGGATCTTTACGACCTCCAAAGTGACTGCCTTTTACAATGATTGACCTAAGGAACTGGAAACCTGGAGAAGAATTCCATAAGCACATCTTTAGCACGACAAATATGCGTTGCCATAGCTTTTCCCGCCTCAAGGCCATCTCCGTTCCTAACAACCATAATAATCCTGTCATGGTCCTGGAGGTATTCATCAATGGCAGTCACGACGAGAGAAGTATACCTGTAACGCGTCATACGCATCCTAACATCTTCAACGATCCAATCGATTTTGTTATTGCCGCATTTGAGCCTGAACAAACTATGGAATTCACGATTCAGCGAGATCCATGATTCTATAAAGCGCTTGTCATCCCTGGGTATTTTTTTCATAGCGTTATTGATTTCGGCCAGTTTCTCTATATCGCCCGAGGTCAGAAAAGGTGTTGCCCACTCCACCGCTTTGCCTTCCAGCAATTCAAGAAGTCCGTAGTAATCCTTGACGTCTTCGGGAGAAGTCTTCATTACAACGGCCCCCTGATTGGGAGTGAGTTGTAAAAATCCCTGCCGCTCCAATTGATTGAAGGCTTCTCGAATAGGGCCGCGGCTACACTCAAACTTCTGGGCCCACCAAGCCTCCTTGATGTGTTCACCAGGCAAAAGTCTACCGAAAACTATTTCGTCGCGCAGTTGCGTGTAGACTTTGTGTTTTAGAGAAACTTGTTTCTCATCAGACATGGTTTTCATACCCAAGAAAAAAGTGTTGACAATTATGTTGACGATTTATTATTTTTGTCAAGAGTTTTTTCGGCTGTGTTTTTTCCTTTTTCAGATGCGCTATGGGCGGCTAAAGATGGAAAGACAATCAACCCGAATGCCGTCGGCCATGGGGTTGAGAAAACTCTGGAGTACTTTAGAAAAAGAACTCCCCTCGGGAAAGCGGTACTCGGCTCGGTAGCCCAGAGGGTAGCCCTGGGCGCTTTGTGTCCCGTGGGTCTCGTCAAATGATTAAAAGCAAATACACCCCGGTTATTGTGATTGACCGTTAAGCACAAAAGGCCGTCTTTTTCTCCCGAGGGGAGCTCTTCAATGGCGCAATTCTTTGATCCGTTTAAGCTGTCACATTTGAAACTGCCAAATCGCAGTATCAGGTCAGCGACCTGGGAGGGTTTGGCAGACGCCAGAGGCTTCGTTCGACCCGAACTGATCCAGATGATCGCTGAATTGGCACGCGGTTCTATCGGCATGATTCTGCCCGGATATTTTTACGTAAGGCCGGATGGCCGAGGTCTGCCATGGCAGACAGGTGCTTGGGATGACGGGCACATAGACGGCCTGAGTCAGATCGCGAAGGTAGTTCACAACGAGGGCGGCCTTGTTGTGGCCCAGATTGCTCATGCCGGCGGTTTGACACGGGCGGATTACATAAACGGTGAAAGACCGGTCGCGCCTTCGGCCGTGGAGGGCTTCTCCTTCGGAGAGACGCCGCGCGAGATGCCGGCTTCTGAAATCGAGGGAATGATAAAGGCTTTTTCCAAAGCGGCAAGCCGCGTGAAAGAAGCGGGTTTTGATGCCGTTCAGTTGCACGCGGCTCACAACTACCTCCTGAGTCAGTTCCTGAGTCCCTTGATAAATCGCCGGACCGACCGGTACGGAGGATCACAGGAAAAACGCCGAAGATTTCTTATAGAGGTCTATGAAGCAGTCCGCGAAGCCGTGGGAAAGGAATTTCCCGTTCTCATCAAATTGAACACAACGGACGGACCCGAGGGAGGCATAACCTGGCAGGAAGCGCTGGAGGCAGCAAAAGATCTGGCTTCACGAGGCCTGGATGCCGTGGAGGTGAGCGGGGGGATGGCCGGCTCTGATCTTTACCGTCCCTCCAGGAAGGGGATTTCAAATCCGTCCCTGGAGGCGTATTTCCGATCTGGGGCAAGGTTCCTGAAGAGTGAGCTGGATATCCCTGTCATTTTGGTTGGAGGAATAAAGTCCTACGAAGTTGCAAACGATATCCTTGAAAAGGAGCATGCCGATTTGGTCTCTTTTAGCCGTGCCTTGATCTGTGAACCCGGCCTCATCCTGAGATGGCGTGAAGGTGATACGAGCCGGTCCAAATGCCTGTCCTGCAACCTCTGCCTGAAGGAAGGTCTAAAGGGAAGCGGCATTAAGTGTGTTGGCGGAGATTCAAAAGAATGTCTCTGGTAGGCTCCCTATGGAGGCCAATCCACTGATTGCAGCTTGTGACAACCTTTTTGATGGAGGAGTGGACCGTGAGCATTGAAGCAGGTAATGTTAAACCTTTGCGTGTTTCAGTGACCGGCGCCGGCGCCATGGGACACGGCCTGGCCCTGCTGTTAGCCAGGGCTGGTCACCATATTCTGCTTATGGACATCAGCGCTGAGATCTTAGATCGTGCAAACAGGCTGATAAGATCTCATCTTGGAATGCTTTCGGAGACGGGGCAAATGGACGCATCCATGATTGACGGCATCATGGGTCGTATCCATACTGCCACCGGGCTCGAGGCTTTGAAGGATGCGGATCTGGTAATAGAAAGTATTTCTGAGGACACCGGCATAAAGAGGGCCTTCTATGAGGAAGCCGCAAAGCTATGCTCACCGGATGCAATCATAGCCAGTAACACTTCATATCTCAACATTTTCGAGTTGGCCCCGGCATCCTTACAGCAGCGTTTGCTAATCAGCCACTTTTTTGCGCCGCCGTATCTCATCCCACTTGTCGAGATAGTAAAGGGACCGGAAACCCTTGCAGAAGTGGCCGAAGTGATGTTTGGCATTCTTGAAAGAGCCGATCAACGTCCCATTATAATGGATAAATTCATTCCCGGTTTTATTGTCAATCGCCTCCAAAGAGCCATCGGTCGGGAGATTTTTCATTTGATGGACGGGGGCTACGCCAAGCCTGAACAGATCGATAAGGCAGTCTTGGCTAGTCTCGGAGTTCGACTTCCGGTGCTGGGGGTGGTTCGTCGGTATGACTTTGCAGGGCTGGATTTTGCACTGAAGGTCCTCTCAAATCCCTCTATCGGTCTTGTCAATGAAGATGGTCCCTCTCGAACCTTGGAGAATCTCGTATCAGCCGGAAATCTTGGAGTGAAAACAGGAAAGGGCTTTTATGACTACGGTGGACAAGATCTGGAAAAGATCTACTTGAAAAGGGATAAGCTCCTGATTCGAATGAGGAAATTCATAGATGAAATCGAAAATGAACTGTGGCTGAATAATAAACTGTCCTCGGAATCGTGAAAAAAATGATGCAAAACAAGATTATTATAACAGCCGCTGTCTCAGGTTCATTCCCGACTAAAGAGATGAACTCGGCTGTTCCTTACAGCCCGAAGGAGATTTCAGATGCCGCCGTGGAGAGCTGCAAGGCGGGGGCTGCTATAGCCCACATTCATGTAAGGGACCCTGAAACCGGCAAATCCGACTTTAAGGTGGAACTTTTCAAAGAAGTGCTGGATCGTATTCGTAATGAATGTGACATGATCGTAAATCTGACAACCAGCGGTTTGCGGCTTACCGGCCCAGATGTAATTGCCCGGCGCCTTCAACCTGTATATCTGAAACCGGACATCTGCTCTCTGGATCTGGGGTCTATGAATTTTCACGACAGGGTTTTTGAAAACCCTCCTGAGTGGTCCGATAAGGCAGCGCGGTGTATGCGCGAGAATAGCGTAAAACCGGAAATCGAGGTGTTTGAGCCTGGTCATATCCGCCAGGCCGCTGATCTCATAAAAAAGGGACTGATTGATCCGCCGGCCTGGCTTCAACTGTGCATGGGCGTAGGATGGGGCATCGGGGCCTCGCCTGAGAACTTATTATTTATGAAGAGTAAATTGCCCGCAGGAGCACAGTGGAGTGTCTTGGGGACAGGAAAGGACCAGCTTCCCATGATCACCATGGGTATCCTCTTGGGCGGCAATATCAGGGTCGGCTTTGAAGACAATATCTATTTGAAAAAAGGTGTTTTGGCCGGAAGCAATGCCGAACTGGTGCACATGGCAGCGGACCTCGCGCAGCGGCTTGGCCGGGAGGTAGCTTCGCCTTCAGAGGCACGAGAGATGCTTGGCATCAAAAACCCGAGCTAGGTCTGGAATACCTTCCCGACCATCCACCGGCTCCGCGAAATATGACCTTTTTAAAATCACGTATTGGCTTGAAAGGGCCTCCGCGAAAAGCAGTCATCCGGGGAGACTTGCTTCCGCAGAAGAAAAGGAGAGAGCATGAACACGGAAAAGATCAAGAATCTTCTTGGTAGCGGTCGGGTCTACGATTTGGGAATGGAATACTTTGTGGGGATGCCTCACCACCCTAACCATCCGCCATTTGCGTTCTCTTTAACCAAACTGCACGGAGAAGTCGTCTATGCAGGAGGGGTGTCGGCATGCAATTGCTTGTTCACAACTGGCGGGCATACGGGGACTCACTTTGACGCCTTGGGGCATATCGCCTTGAACGGCGAAGTGTGCGGGGTCGGAGATATTGGGCCTTGGCAGGATTATAAGGGTCTAAAAAAAGGTGGCATCCACGAAGTGGCCCCAGTGGTCACGCGCGGGGTGCTTCTTGACATCGCCGGTTTGGAGGGAAAAACATGCCTCGATGCAAGCTATGAAGTTGGAACCAAGGCCCTCAAGGAAGCCGCCAAACGGCAGAATAGCCATATCGACAGGGGAGATGCCGTACTGATCAGAACTGGCTGGATACTATATTTTGATGAGCCGGCAAAATATATCTCTCATCAGGAGGGTTGCCCGGGGCTTACCGAGGAGGGGGCCGAGTGGCTTGTGGAACGAGGGGTCAAGTATGTGGGCTCTGATACCGTCGCCCTGGAAAAAACTCCCTCTGCGAATCTTCCTGTTCACGTGACCCTGCTGGTCCGCAACGGCATCCATATCATTGAGGCCATGAACTTGGAAGATATTGCAAAGGACGGAGTCTACGAGTTTCTGTTCATGGCCAGTCCCTTGAAAATCCGGGGAGGAACCGCTTCACCTGTACGGCCTATTGCTTTCGTTTGGGAATAAACTATCACATGGGTGAGCCTCTTGCAAAAGTCTTCCGGACTCTCCACGGTCAATTCCTGTCCGATTGGACTCCAAGGGGGATAACTTAATTTTTCGGCCGGAAGCTGTACAAGCCAGATTCACCAGTCTCATCTCAGCTCATTCTTTTGGGGGCGCAAGTCATGCGTGCCGGTCAAGCTCCCTCCTGACAGCCAGCCCCAGTTTCTCCAGTATATAGGGTTTTTTCACGTAAGCCCCCGCGCCCAATGCCTGAGCTCTACTCACGCGTTCAGTCTCAGAAAAACCGCTGACGATGATCGCCCTTTGATGAGGATGGATTTCCAGTATTTTGGCATAAGTGTCGAGACCATCCATCCCGAGGTCCATGATCATATCTAAAACAACCAAATCAACTGTGTTTTGCCTGAGATACTCTACCGCCTCTTCGCCACTGGAAACACTATAGACGGTGTAATTGAGCTTCTTTAGCATCGCACCGGCGAGCTCCCGCTGCTCTTTAACGTCATCCACAATCAGGATGGATTCACCAGTGCCCATATATTCAGAAGCGGAGACGGCGACCTTCTCCGGGGATAAATCTTCTCTTGTCACCGGAAAATAGAGGGTGAAAGTGGTTCCTCTTCCTTCTTCACTCTCCACGTTAATATATCCGTGATGATCCTTTACCGTACCCCACACCACGGCCAATCCCAATCCCGTGCCGCTTCTGCCCATGACTTTTTTTGTATAAAACGGCTCGAAGATTCGCTTGAGATTATCAGCGGATATCCCTTCACCAGTATCAGAGACTATCAGAACAATATAGTCTCCCATACGGATCTCATCGTATCCGGAAACGGGTTTGTCCAAGTATTGATTGCCAGTCTTTATGGTTAACGTTCCACCATTAATCATGGCTTCAGCGGCGTTGGAAAACAGGTTCAGAAATGACTTGGCAAGATGAACGGCAGAACCGGATATATTAAGAAGGTCAGCGTCAAAATCGGTCTCTACCCGCACATTGGAGTGATAAGAAAATATATTTTGGAACTCGGGGGACTTTTGGCAATCCGTGATAATCCTGTTCAAATTCAGAACCTGCCGGCTTGAGACCCCCCTTCTCGCAAGAGTCAAAAGATCCTGCACGATTGCGGCCGCCCTCTGTCCGCCATTCATAATCTCTAGAGCCTTAGATCTTGCCGACCTGGACTCACCCGAATCATTTACGAGCAGTTCGGAATAGCCCACGACAATACCTAAAACATTGTTGAGATCATGAGCCACTCCACCAGCTAAAGTGCCCAGGGCCTCCATCTTCTCCGCACGCTGCAATCGCTCTTCCAAACTCAGGCGTTCCGCCTCTGCCCGCTTGCGGTCTGTGATATCTCGAATTACCCCTTCGACTCCGAGAATGTTCCCATGATCGTCCTTGCGGAATGCACTTGTGATCGACACAACCAACGGCGAACCATCCTTTTTCTTAATAACCACCTCATAGTCTCTAACCACACCATCTTTCCGTAAGGCGCACATCATTTTTTCACGCTCATCCGGATTCAGCCAATAACTGGCTATATCCCTGCCAAGCATTTCGTCAAGCGAGTCATATCCCAGGGTCGCAGCCGCCGATGTGCTGGCCATGACAAGCGTTCCGTTCTGATCTGTACGGTAGAAAATGTCCTGTATATTCTCAATCACAGTGCGGTAGCGCGCTTCGCTCTCCCGTAGCGCCTCCTCGGTCCGCTTGCGCTCGGTGACGTCCTGATTTGCTCCTCGAGTCTTAACGATCCTGCCGGTTTGGTCGCAAACAACTCCATAACGGACGATGATATGGCGCTCCTCCCCATCAGCCCGGACGATTCGGTGTTCCAGTTGATCGGTGAAATTGGGATCGGTGGTTGCCGACGCTTTGGCGAGTTCCTCTGCGACTAAATGACGTTCCTCAGGCGGAATGAACCTGCTGGCATAGGCCTCGGCGGCCATCAGCGGCCCCCCTTCATGCTGGGAGGTGGTGCCGTACAAGGCATAGAACTGGTCATCGAAACTAAACATGCCGGTTTTGACATCATATTCCCACTGCACCAGCTTGGCGAGGTCCATGGCTATCTTGAGCCGCGCCTCGCTCTGCCGCAGAGCCTCTTCCGCTTGCTTGCGCTCGGTGATATCACGGGCATAACCACAGGTGCCAAGAACTTGGCCGTCCTCGTTAAGTACGGGTGTCTTAAATGTCTCGAACCATTTCATCTCCCCCCGGTCATTGATGGCCTCTTCGACAGCAATGGGAGCACCTGATGTCATGACCGCCTTATCGTCGTTTGTGTATTTTTCCGCCAGTTCACGTGGCCAGATGTCCAGATCGGTCTTTCCCAAAACCTCTTCCGGCCTCACCATGCCGCAAGACCTGGCAAAGGCCTGGTTTACGGCGAGAAAGCGGCCCTCTTTATCTTTGAGCCAAACCAGACCGGGCTGGTTTTCTAAAATGGCCGTCAGGTAAGACTCTCGCAGGCTTAGTGCTTCCTGTGCCTGCTTGCGCTCGGTGATATCGTTACCAATGCATAAGATTTCAGTAATCTGGCCATGCTCATCCCGGATCGGCTTGTTGGTCCAGGCAATCCAGACCCGCTCGCCATTTGCCCGCATATTTTCGTTTTCGTTGTTCGTGTATCGCTCCGGGTGCTTTCCGATATCCTCGATCATTGCTTTTAGGTTGCGCCCTGATCTGTCCACCTCAGGTACAATGGTCCCCAAGACATTTCTTCCGAGGATCTCGTCCTTACTGTAGCCAAAGAAATCTTGTGCGAAATCATTGAAGAATGTGATATGTCCGGCAATGTCCCGCCTCATCATAATGCTGTTTGCACTCTCAACGAGTTCCCGGTATTGGGCGTCACTCAAGCGGGCCTCTTTTTCCGATTGCTCGATCTGTGATACACCTCGGCTGATTAGCACATATAGCATCAAGGCTGTCACCGAAACATAAAACCAGCCCTTGACGATGCACGCGTTGATCAGTACCTTTGAATCACGTAGGAGTACCCCGAGAATCTCATCAGAGAGCAAAATCCAGACGACTCCAAGCATGAAGTAAATAGTCGCAATTTTTAGGGCAAGTGAAATTCCTTTGATGCCCCTAATCTTTAAAGAGTTGTTCGCCATGGTTTGCCGTTGCCTCCACTTGGAGTCCACAGACCCCACTATCTTTTCCCATAGGGCTGGTTTCCGTCGGAACTGTCCACGTCTCAGCTATTTCGTATAATTTTTAATCTTAGCAAACGAAGAACTGGTGGGGAACTGTCAAAGTGCAGAAAGAGTTAGGAGGCCGAATGCTGGAAACCGAGGCATCCCTGGCGGAACTTTGGCTTCAGCACAATGGCTGAATATAGACCCCATGGACCAACGGGTACTTACGCTTTCTTTAGCTTGCCAACTCCTGAAGTCCGATCGGGCAAGACAATCGAAGAATACATGATTTGGAGAAGTTGAGGTTTCAGCACTCACTAATGTCCGCCGGTGAGCGGGACAAAGGCGACCGGCAGCGCCCGCCTCGTCTTGATCTTTCCGTCCTCTTGCTTTTCGAGCAACATCAATTGTTGGGCGGCATGTGGTTCGCCGACTGGAATCACCATCCTTCCCCCCGGCTTGAGCTGTTCGATCAAGAGGGGCGGGATATTGTTTCCGGCGGCGGTCACGATGATCCGGTCAAAGGGGGCTTTTTCCTTCCAACCGCCATAGCCATCCCCGATGCGGACCTCGACATTCATGTAACCGAGCCGCTTTAGCCTCGCTTGCGCTTCTTTCCCGAGCTCTTCCAAGATCTCTATTGTATAGACCTGTTTCACACACTCTGCGAGGACTGCGGCCTGGTATCCGGAACCTGTACCAACCTCAAGCACGGTATGTCCCTTTTCCAAGTCCAGCAAATCAGTCATGACAGCCACGATATAGGGCTGCGAGACCGTCTGTCCGTGGCCGATCGGCAAGGGCCTGTTGTCGTATGCAAAGGCTCTGAGGTATTCGCTGACAAATTCATGGCGCGGGACTTTCCGAATGGCGTTAAGTACGCGGGGGTTTACGGTATCACGGCCGACCAGAGAGGCCAAGTTCAGGGCGGTGGCCTCTATCTCCTTTATAAGCGCTTCGCGAGGCTTGGCGTATGGGTCATCATCGACGGCGGCGCTCAAACCCGGCAGCATGCAATGCATGCCAAAAGCGAGCACAGCCGCCAGGAAAAGAAGTTTTGAGCGCACGTGACCAGGATTTCTCATTGGTATTCCATCCATCGATTCTTTGAAAACCACGTCAGCGCCGTGATCTCCGGCCGACAATGCTTCATTTCCGACAAATTGATAAGCGCCACGGGTTGTCCGGATAACAGGAGTATCCATGCCACGCAATACTAAATCTCTTTCAGGCGTAATTTAACATATTCAACCCAGCTTGCCACGCTACGTAATAAACCAGGGAGTCGGCACTCTGGTTCAACGGAAGTGTGACAGCGAACACGGAGTCTTGGCCGGGGACGCTTCTGTCCGTAATGTTATCCTTGTGCCGGTCTGCTATTTTTCGACAAATAGGCTGTCCCATTCCGGGCCCGGAGTAGTCGCTTGACTGGATGAAGGCGCTGCGGCGGGAGATTTTGAACCATTTTTTAATTTACCGGGCTCCGGGAGAAATTAAAAACACGCACCGGCGCTGTTTTCCCCGTTCACATCTTAAGGGTACTTATAATGCGCTCTTCGTCCTTATGAACGGTAAGCACGAGTATTTTTGTTGAAAGGCTCAGCTTTTTTAATTTCTGAATCGCTTCCAATCCATTGATCCTTGGCATCGAGAGATCCATTAAGACTAGGTCAGGCTTGAAGGATTTGACCAAACGGATTGCCTCCAGGCCGTCCTGTGCCTCGCCAACCACCTCGAAGTCAGGGTTGGAAGAAAGAAGCATTCTGAGGCCTTCTCTTAAGATCGTGTGGTCCTCGGCAATTACGATTTTTATTCTACCTTTCATGGTTAAGCTTTCCCCGGGATTACGGCATATGATCGGTCCACCGGATTGAATCCTAGTCCAAAACGCGCCGTCCCCAGACTTGTCTTTCCTCAAAGTCTTGCTTTTCCGCAAAACTCGGGGCGAATATGAGGAGAATAATCGGAACAGCAACTCTTTCTCCTCATATCTTATTGTATCATTATGTGGCTATAAGTATACGGAATTATATGTTTTTTGGTCGATTTGAGCAAGTGCCCCGCAGATCGAAATGGTACGTTATGTTGGGCGCGATGCATACCGATCGCGCTTCGGGGTTCGATCCCGACCAGAAGGTGCATTCAATTATTCTAACACGCAGCTGATATGTTTATGGAGGCTGCGCCGATAACAAAAGAACCCCTTGAAAACACCATCATTTACACTATTACTCCATAATAATGCTTACATTTTCTTCTGCATAGAAATGGAGTTAGATTGCTTTCAAGTTGGAGATATCACGGTGGATACGGCGCCATCAAAGTAGGAAAACCTGGTTTATCCAAGGCCGACGAGTTCGATATGGGCCAGGTAAGTAACAAACTCGTCCAGATCGCGAAAGACAGGGCGCTATGGGCGGCCGGTTGAGCCCCTGTAATACGCCGGCGTTGCGGGAATTCCAATCCTTTATCACTACCCTTTAGAAAAGGGGGGAACGGGCTTATTTAAGCGCTTATGGGGTTTATCCCCGCCCGCTCTCAAACTTCGGGAGGGCATAAAGCCCGCAGCGCTCCGCGATGAGTGAACAGTGGAAAGTGAATAGAAAAAGCTTTCAAACGAAAATCCCCCTTTAGGGGGAATACGAAAAACATTACATTTACGACACAGTCACCTTCGCCGTAATGACGGCCAGAATACTCAGGACTTATGCAGTGGATTTTCCAACTCAGGACACCAGTGAAAAAATGATTCGAATCGAAAACCTGCGGAAGAGATACAAAGAGGTGGAAGCGCTCAAGGGCGTCAGCCTCCAGATTGACGAGGGTGAGCTGTTTTCATATCTGGGGCCGAACGGTTCGGGCAAGACGACGACCATCAAAATACTTACCGGCCTTGCGGTCCCTTCTGCAGGGGCCGCATGGCTCCATGGGTTTCATGTCGACAAGCAAAGCCTGCAGGCGAAACGTCAATGCGGGCTTGTATCCCAAAACATCAATCTCGACAACGAACTGACGGTGGACGAGAACCTGCACCTACACGGAAAACTTTTCCAGATGCCGCGAAAAGAACGGGTACAGCGCATTAGTGAACTCCTGGAATATGTTGAAATCGCAGACAGAATGGACAGCCCGGTAAAGTCGCTTTCCGGGGGCCTGAAAAGAAGAGTAATGATCGCAAGGGCACTCATGCACTCGCCGAGGATCCTTTTTCTCGATGAACCTACGACGGGTCTCGATCCCGCCATCAGGCGCCGCATATGGTCGCTTATCAAAAGTATCCAACAAAGGGGGGCGACCATCTTTCTGACCACCCATTACATAGAAGAGGCGGAATTTCTGGCCGACCGGGTCGCTTTTCTGCACGAAGGCAGGATAGTCACCCTGGACACCCCGCAGAATCTAATGGAGGGCTTGGGGACATGGGCTTTGGACCGGGTCGCCGACCGCGGCATGGAGACCCTGTTTTTCCGCGACAGAGAAGAGGCAAAGAGGCATATCGCCGCTCATGAAGGCAGCTTTTCTCTAAGGCGTGTAAACCTCGAGGACGTTTTCATCTCCCTTACCGGAAAAAAGGTCATGGCATGAGAGGCATGCTCGCAATCTACCAGCGCGAACTCCTCATCCTGCGAAAGAGATTTTTCAGGCAGTTGGCTTCCATGTCTATCAGCCCCCTGCTCTATCTGCTGGCTTTCGGATTCGGGATGGGACACAACTTAAGGATGGGCGAGCATTCCTACCTGGAATTCCTGATTCCGGGGCTTGTGGCAATGAACAGCATGATCCAGGCTTTCGCCATAGCAAGCGAGATAAACATAGCACGTTTCTATTGGCACATATTCGAGGAATTTCAGGCAGCGCCGATCAGGAATATATCATATGTAACCGGAGAGGTGCTGGCGGGAATTACCAGGGCGCTTTTTTCGACCGCCTTGATTCTGTTGATCGCGGCCCTATCCGGTGTGGTTCTGTCTTACAACTTTTATTTCTGGTTCGCAGTGGCGCTGAACAGCTTCGTCTTCGCATCACTGGCCGTCGGGTTGGCGATGCTCGTCAAATCGCATTCCGACCAGGCCCTTCTCACCAATTTCTTCATCACTCCAATGGCTTTTCTCGGCGGGACTTTTTTCCCCGTAGAAAGAATGCCCGTATGGGTGCAACACATCCTTAATTTTCTGCCGCTGACCCATGCCTCCAAAGCGATTCGAGCCGCTGCATTCGGCGATCCACCCGATTTTTCATCCTATCTGCTTCTCGCTTTGCTTGGCGCCGTTCTTTTCGTCCTTGCCTTCCACTGGGTTAATCGCGCGCGCGAGTGAGTCCATCTCACCGAGTTTGGAAAAGTCCCGCAGATCATCACGCGAAGCGCAGAGATCAGTGCATCTGTCTTTTCCAGAAAACCAGCACGCCATCTTTGCCGAAATTCGCTTGCACCAGTTCCCAGCCCTGCAGGCCCCCTTCGTTGAGTAAAGTTTCCATCTTCTTTATCTGTTCGGAAGCGACCATCCCCACGTTGCAGCTCCCATCACGGGAACAGAACAGAATCATCTCCCTGAAAACGTCGGCCGGGTGGAGGGTCACTCTATATTCAAAAGAATCCATTTTACTCTCCTGGCAGTTATCAAAAACGGAAGCAGAATACCTCACAAAAGAATTAAAGCCAGTCAATGCCGCACTTTTCCCTTGATGCTGATTATATCACCCCAGGGCAAAAACTGCGATGGGGTGTCATGGGATGACATGGCGGCACACAGAAAATTTCGTGCGGAGTTGCTTTCAAGACGGGTGCTTCGGGAGGGCATAAAGCCCTCCCCTACAAAAGGACCGCGCAACAATGCGAGGGGCCAGGTTTACCCCTGCCCGCTCTTGAACGCAACTTGGTATCAATCGGGCAGGCAAAAAACAACAGCTTCTCTGAATTGGTTAAACGATTTATCCCTTTGCCCTTTTTTTCATAGCGTGGGCATGCGAAACGCCTTTATTATTTTTCTTTCTCGCAGCCGTTTTTGGTTACTTTCTATTGTGTCCGGCTGATTTAGCCTTGCTGTTACGGCCCGTTTTGGCTGTGGCTGCAACAGACTTTACACCGGCGGACTTATTGCGTGAGACCACCCCTGCTGGTTTGTTCTTCCCTGAAGCGTGCCGCGAAGGAGTTTTGCCATTCTTAGCCGTAGACTTCCTGGCTGCGTTATTTATTTTTTTCTTATCCTTTAAGGCCGGCTTTTTCGAGGCCGCCAGCTTTGTTTGGCCGCTTGCGGCCAGCCTGATCCGTTTGCCGGTTTTTTTTGCCCGCACGCTTTGAACCCCAGCGGCCCCTCGGCGCCCTCCCCTGCTCACCGTCCTTCCCTTGGCGGCCGTTGGGAGCGCAACGGTTTTAAGATCATTATAAGGGGCGCCGGTTTCACGGAAGCCGACTTCTATCAGCCTCTGAGCTTCAGAACACCGGATCCAGGGGTTACGCGCTCCCATCACGACAGCAAGTATCCTCGTATTATTCCGCTTTGCGGTTGCCGATATATTATAGCCGGATGAGCAGACAAAGCCGGTCTTCAGGCCGTCTACTCCCGGACACTTGCCGAGAAGCCTGTTGGCATTATGATGCGCGTGTCTGCCGTAGGCATATGACTGCATCGAGTGAATAGTCAACGAGTCAGGAAAGCGGTGAATATAAGCTATGGAGAGAGTTGCAATATCGCGTGCCGTGGTAACCTGCCCCTCGGCAGGAAGTCCGTTGGGCGTCATGAAGTGGGACCTGGTCATTCCCAATTCGCGAGCTTTGGCGTTCATCTTTCCAACAAATCGTTCCACACTTCCGCTGATGTGCTCCGCCGCTGCGACACAGGCGTCATTGCCTGAAACAACGGCCATTCCTTTGATGAGTTCCCCCATAGAAACCCGGGCGCCTGCCCTCAGACCCATCCGGGAACCGCCCGCAGAAGCGGCCCGCGCACTGACCTCGACCTGGTCGGAAAGGCTGACATGACCCTGCTTGATAGCTTCGAACACCAGATAAAGAGTCAGAATCTTGGTAATTGATGCAGGGGCAATAAGATAGTCGGCATTTTGCTCGAAAAGGATTCTGCCGTTTTCCATATCCAGCAAGATAGCCGAACGAGCATTTACACGCTGATTCACCGCAGCCCGGGAGATTTGGGGAATAAGTAAACAAAAAGAAAAAAGAAAGAGAACGCACACGAACTGCTTTTTGCGCTGCATCAAATTCTCTCCTCTTTGTTTCCCGACTTCGGGAACGATACTGGGGGACCATTTTAATACCGGACTCTGACGCCGCCGGTCATCCAGCTCTCCCACAGAGCCGAAACATGTGTATGTATGGAGATATAGGAGCTATTTGTCAACCGAAATCATTCAACTTTCTATCTAAAAGCCAGCACAAGGCTTAATTTTGGTTCAGGAAAGTATTTTTTGGAAATAGAACCGCTCTTTTGATATATACTTCGCACGCCTGATTTTGGAAAACTGGAGCGAAAGGGGACCGTAATATGTTCGGCCGGATGATGGATTTCCTGTCCAAGGATATGGCAATGGACCTTGGCACCGCCAATACCCTCATATATGTCAAAGGCAAAGGTGTAGTTCTGGATGAGCCATCTATGGTCGCTTTCGAAAAAGAGTCCGGCGAGGTAATAGCCATCGGACGGGAAGCAAAGAACCTGGCCGGCCGCCGCACCAGGGGAACGACCGTAACCAGGCCGATGCGAGACGGGGTCATCTATGATTTTGAAACGGCCTCTTTCATGGTCCGGTCATTTCTTGGAAAGGTATTCAGGCGGTTCCCCCTGTCCAGGCCCAAACTGGTTGTGGCCGTCCCGGCGGGGATCACCTCGGTCGAGAAGCGCGCCGTAATAGAAGCCGCCGAGATCGCGGGTGCAGGAAAGGTTTTCCTTATAGATGAGCCGATGGCTGCCGCAATCGGGACAGGTCTTCCAATCGATCAGCCCTCCGGACAAATGGTAGTTGACATCGGCGGGGGGACAACCGAAGTGGCCATCATTTCCCAATTCGCCGTCTCCTGCAGCGAGTCGCTGAGGGTGGCGGGCGATGAGGCCAACGAAGCCATTTGCCACTTTATCCGGCAGCAACACGGTGTGGGCATTAGCGAAATGATGGCCGAGGTGATCAAGATGAAAATAGGTTCCGCAGTCCCCCTCAAAAAAACACTCGAGATAAAGCTGCGGGGAAAAGACCTCGTCACCGCCATGCCGAAAGTCATCACCGTAACCGATGCCGATATCAGGTTGGCCATAAAAGAGCCGACACGGGCAATAATTGAAGCTATCCGGCGCGTACTGGAAAAAGCCACGCCCGACCTGGCCTCCGATATAGCCGAAAACGGCATTTGGCTGGCCGGTGGCGGCGCCCTTCTCAAAGGACTTCGAGCGCTGATTCACCAAGCCGTCGGACTCGATGTGCAGAAATCCGAAGACCCGCTTCGAGCGGTAATCCGCGGTGCAGGCTCGGTAACGGAACATTTTGATTATTACCGTGATGTGTTCCTGAACTGATTTTCAGGCTCACCTGTGTCTATTCCTCTTCAGCAAGGCCTTTATACCCGCCGCGAGCATCCTGCCTCGAAAAGACTTGGTGGGCTGCGCGCAGCTTAGCCCACCCTGCGGCTCTTTCCATGGTTTCGGGGTGTCCAAAAGGGACATTTCATCGCGGGCATGGCCCCGCACCTTGACCCTACTGCAACTTTTCAAGGATTTCGAGCGCTGATTCACCAAGCAGTCGGACTCGACGTGGAGAAATCCGAAGACCCGCTTCGAGCGGCAATCCGCGTGGGGCAGGCTCGGTAACGGAACATGCTCTTCGGGAGGGGCATAAAGCCCTCCCCTTGGAATAAATGTAGTGAAGAACCACCGCGTTTTGGCCGATTTTATGTTTCATACGCGTGTGGACACTTTGAAACCACGGCAACCATATCTTCAAGCAAGAAGGGGAACCAACTTCGATGAGAACGCATACGGTAACCTCCGGTTCTTACATGATCAGCCGACAAAAACCCGAGATCATGCAGGCATACCTGGGGAGTTGCGTTGGTGTTACATTATTCGACCTGAAAGCAGGAATTGGAGGTCTCATTCATCTTCTTCTCCCCGAACCACCCAGCGAGGATCTAACCTGGGACCCCGAAGTGAGCGCCGTTACGGGTATGCCGATTTTCATCGACGCGCTTTGCAAACAGGGCGCCCGAAAGGAAAGGTTGCAGGCGTGTATTGCAGGAGGCGCACTCATAGATCCGGTTTCATTGGCCGATTTGAGGCTCGACATCGGCGGACGCACGGCGGAGAGGGCGCAGCAAATTCTTCAGAACGAAAGAATCGCAATCCGGCAGATCGAAGTAGGCGGGTATTTCTCGTGTTGCATCAGTTTCGATCTCACAACATGGGAAACAAAGATCGAACCCTTTGTGATTCCCGCACCAAAGACTGCAACAGATAATTTCTGCAGGCCAACGGCAGAGAAACTGGATGAGGCGATCGAAGAACTCCTTCCCATTCCCCAGACAGCCCTAAAGATCATCCGCATGATCAACGATGACTCTTACAGCTTCCATGAAGTCTCGAGAGAAGTTCTTCAGGACCAGGTCCTGAGTGCAAGAATAATCAGGATTTCCAACTCGGTTTGCAATAACTCGGGGATGAAAGTTGGTTCGGTAGAGAAGGCGCTGCTGAGAATCGGGGATAAACACCTGATACTCCTGGCCCTCTCATTTTCGCTGCAGGACTTTATCTCCCATGCAAAGCAGGGATATTCTCTCTGTAAGGGAGGCATCTTTTACCATTCCGTGTGGACGGCGGGGGTCAGCGGCAAGCTGGCGGAACTTACCGGCAAGGCGCACCCCGACCAAGCTTATACGGCTGGTCTACTCCATGATATCGGGAAGGTCATCCTCGACCAGTACATGAACAATGCTTATCCGCTCTTTTACCGGCAACTTCAAATTCCGGGCAGCGATCTGACGGCCGCTGAGAAGACATTGTTCGGTATAACTCATTCTGAGGCTGGACACCTGCTCGCCTGCCGCTGGGGGATGCCGGAGTTCCTAAGCGAAACGATACTTCATCACCACGAGCCGGACAAAGCCAGCTTGAACCCATATCTGGCGCACCTGGTCCACGTCGCCGACCTGATAAGCTCCCGTTTCACTCTCGGACACAGCGTGAATAACATGGACACCTCGCACCTGCGCTCGAGTCTGGACGCGATCGACTTCGACACCGGGGATTTCCCCGGGTTGCTTGCCAACGCCTCCAATGAGGCATTTGCCATTACCAACGGCCGATAATGACAGCGCCTGATCCAAATTCCCAAAAACCGCACCTTCGGGAGATTTTGAAAGAAACAGACACGCAGGCTCATGCGAAGTCGATGATTATAGTATAGACAAAGAATAGAATTTTCATGGAGGCAAGCATGATTATCAGGGGATACGACGCTATCAATGCGGCCAAAGAGCTCAAAATGCCGCTCGGGAAATATAGTGAGGAATCTTATCGAGGGTTCAGGCTCGATCTTTCGATTGAAGAGGCTTACCGGCTGGCAGATCATGACCAAAACCTTATCTTCCTCGAACTCGATATTCCAAATCTTTCGCTGGAGCAGCTCCTAAAGGTCTCAGCAGCCTTGGGAGCGGAGCCCGGAAAAAGTTGCACCCAAGTCAGAGATAAATTCGAATTGGAGGGAGACGACGACAGGGCATCGATATTTGAGGCGATTGCCAAAAGATGGTCTCAATTGAAATCGAAATCCCATTGAAGCCGCTCATGCGCTGCATCGCTCCGCGATGAGTGAACAGTGGATAGTGAATAGTGAGCAGAAAAAGCTTGCAAACGAAAATCCCCCTTTAGGGGAGAATTCGAAAAACATTACATTTGCGACACAGTCTCACGAGCTGGAATCCAGAGTTTTTCCAACTAATTGATGTTAAAGCTAAAGCCACTGGACCCCGGCCTCCGCCGGGGTGACGTCTGTACCGGACCCCGGACTAGACACTTCCAGGGCAGGCCCCGCCGGGGTGACGATCCCTTACAACATGCAAAACTTAGTTGACAATACACTAATGAGCAATCGCGCGAGAAGCTTTGGATGCTACTTTGCTGTTGAACCTGGCGGCATCAATCACAAATCTCTCGTGTGACCCCTCAGAGATTTTGTCGATTCCATCGTCAGCGGCCAGGAAAAAGGTGAGCTTACGTCCCTCCACTTTTTCGAGCTTTCCTTTTATGGTTACCGTAAGCCCGGGCGGAGTCGCCGCAATGTGAGTCACATTTATAGAAACTCCTACGGTCTGCTCGCGGGGCCAATCGATGTGAGGGTTGATTGCCTGGATGCAGGCCCACTCGAACAGCCCAACCATGAAGCCCGTTGCTAATACCCGAGGCATCAACTGAAACTCGGGAGACTCGGGGTAAAGGTGAGGCACTGTTTTTCCCTCGTGGATAGGGAAGCTAAATTCGAAAGCAAGGCCTGGCTGCAGAGTGTCTTTCACCGTGCATCTCCTCGTTACAGGAATGAAAACAAATCAAATTTACGCTCTTACACCGAACCCCTGACAATCATCTGGACGGGGTTTGGAGCATATGATATGGATGGATAATAAGTACAATTAATTGTTTTTATTCTAACTATTAGCAATGCTTATTCAATATGGAATGGCAACAAGTCATAGGCTTCTACCATGTAATGTGGCATAACCGATATTGTAGTCCGCAAACTAAGTCCCTGGAATCAGGGGCTTTTTCATGTGCTGGTCGGGTTTGGCCCAGGGAAGCGCTTCGATCTCGTCCAACCTCTGTTCTATGATATCGAGCAGCTCTTGGCGCAAGGATTCCAGATTTACAAAAGGATCGGGGTTGATAACAGATAATCGTTCCGCAAGGATATTGTCTTGAAGGGCATAATGAGCCCATTCGGCAAAATCGTGTATTCAGGCTCATCGAACCTGGGCCTCAATAGCCCACCCCAAAAATGGTGGTATACGCTTCCGAGATGGATGTTAAGCAAATGTTCTCTCATTTCCTTTAGGTTTTGGGCCTTCTTCCCGGTTGCTATGGTCACGAGCGCACAGTCTTTGACGGAAAATGGTTCAACGTTGGCATTTGTAGACATCTTACCCCCACAAGTTAATAGAAGTACTATTGTGATTCCCAGCCCTTGGCCTGGGCAGCAGACTTGCCGGGCCGGGGTCGCCGCCGCAGAAGGCAGCGGCAAAGATTTGAGTGGCAATCTTGGCTGGCGGTCCTACCGCCCCATTCCATCGTCCATGAGCAAAGCCACTGGAAAACTAAGCACTATATCTCCGACAAACAGCGCCTTGCCCGCAGAAAGCACCTCGCCCGTGATAACATTGCGCCATGTGGCAGGCGCCCCGTCAGGCATTATCACCTCTGTGTCCTGCCATACTTGTCTTCCCAGAGGGAAATCTCCCTCTTGAATAAGGTGGCTGAGAAACCTCGGAGCAACGACCAGTGCCCATTGTTGCTCATACCTCCAGGCAAAAGCGATGACGTGGCTCCTGAATCTTCCCGCCGGCTCAAGGGGAAGATAAGCGCCGGAACGGAAGATGTCCCGATTTGCTTTTTTTGCTTTTAGCGCTCGATAAATGAGAAAGAGTTTAATCTTTCCATCCTCTCTCGTTGCAAGAAGATCTTGGACCAGTAGGCCAATATCGGCATCATCCCGTTCACGGATGCCGGCCAGCATGGCGCGCCTTTTTTCAAATTCCACGGGCCGGCGATTGTCAGGGTCAACCAAGCTCATGTCCCACAATTCAGCCCCCTGGTAGAAATCGGGCACACCGGGTGAGGTAATCTTGATAAGTGTCTGCGAAAGCGAGTTGAGCATTCCGTAGTGAGAAACTCTCCGGCAAAATGGGATAAGTTCTTTCAGAAATTCGTTGGCTTCTGAACGGGCCAGGATTTTCTCGACGAATGAGACGTAAGCGTTTTCATACTCAGTGTCGGGTTTCAACCACGCGGTATGGACTTTGGCTTCCCGGACAGCTTTGACAATATACGCCTTGATTCTTTGAACGAAGTCGGGATAATCAGCATCTGAAAATGGCCAAGCGCCAATCAGCGTCTGGTATAAAAAATACTCGTCGTTTCTATCCGGAACGGCCAAGCCTTGGATGCGCTTCTTTTTGCCCCTGTTTATCCTGATCCAGGCTCGGAGTTTTTTTTTCCATTCGTCCGGCATCTCGGACAATACATTTATTCTGGCGCGCGCGTCTTCGCCTCTTTTGGTATCGTGAGTCGAGGTTGCATTTAAGGAATCCGGCCACAACTCTCTTTTCTTCAAATTGAAGTTGTGGAATTCTTCGAGCGAGCAGCCGAAGTGATCCGGTCGTCCACCTACCTCATTGAGTGACAAGAGACGGTTGTACACATAATGTGTGGTATCTTCGACTCCCTTCGCCATTACCGGCCCGCTAAGCTGCTGGAACCTCATGGCAAAGTGGAGCCAGTCCCGCTTCTCTTCCTCAGAAACATAATCGGGAAAGTCCAGGAGAAGGAATCTTCGTACGAACGCAAATCCATGTAACAGGGCGGGGAAATTGGCTCTGGCCCGGTCCACCGCTGCTAAAATGTATTTCCTGTCGTCCTCTGAGACCACAACCTGGCTGATGTAGGTCCTGTATACGGGAAAGATTGCAAGGACTTCGGTCAAGGCTCTTTGCAGCGCAGTGAGAGTTATGTCGCTTCCATGGCGGTCCCGGCTGGAGATATTCTTCAGGAGCTGAGCGAGGTTGTGGACGTCGCTCGCCATATCTTCCTGTATCATCAGTTTTTTGTTGTCGCGCACGACATCTTCATAAGAATTCTTCAAGCCGGTTACACTGGAATAAATTTTGCTGAACGCGCGCTCATTTTTCTTTTGACAAAACAACTCATTGACATAATTTGTAAAATCATAGCCGGTGGTCCCCTGGACCAGCCAGGAAAGTGGCAGCTCTTCGTTAAGATTGAGTATTTTTTCAACGATTATATAGTTTGCCGGTGCTTTTTCTCTCACTCTTTGCAAATAGCTTGCCGGATCGTACAACCCATCAACATGATCAATTCTTATACCGGTTACGATTCCTCTTTCAATCAGATCGAAAATCAGGCCGTGGGTGTAGTTTAGGACGTGCTCATCTTCCACTTTGAGTGAAATCAGCCCATTAATAGAAAAAAAGCGGCGATAGTTTATTTCTTCCGCTGCCACTTTCCAAAATGAAAGCCTGAAGACTTGTTGGGAAAGAAGGTCATCAAGAAAATTAAAACTCTCGGCTTTCCCCTTCTCACCGTTGAATGTTCTCAAGGTTTCATCGACAAATGCCTTTATTGCGGCGTTGCTATTGTAGGCTTCCCACATAGTGTGCTGGATGAATTTTATCTGGTTATTGCGCTCCTCCGGCTCATCGCTCGAAGAGAGCGACTTCAAGACATAGAGGATGCCTAAAAGTTTGATAAAGTCGGGATTGTCTTCGGCAAGTTTCTTTTTTAACTGGGATAGGTTGCTAAAAAGATTTAGATAAGATTCGATTCGCAACGGGAAGGCGAGATTGTAGTAAGCGGCCTTGAAGCCGTCAGGACCGTATTGGAGGGCGATCTCTCCATCTTCGAGAGACTCCCCATAGAACCTGCCAAGAAATGGCGCCAGAATTCTCTTGTTGAGGCTGGCGGCCGGATAATCCCAATCGACGTCGAAAAACCGAAAGTACCTGGAGCTGGAACCATTCTCCAAGATATCCATCAGCAGGCGGTTTTCCGAATCTATCGCCATATGATTCGGGACAATATCCTGAATCCACCCCATATTGTACGTCTTCAGCTCCGCGGCCAGCCCCTCCAGGTCAGAGGGCCCTCCCAACTCAGGATTCAGGTGATTGGGATCAACCACATCATAGCCGTGGAGGCTGCCCTTGACAGGCTTGAATATCGGAGAAGCGTACAGGTCGGATATACCAAGGTCCGCCAGATAGGAAATGACGGTCTGCGCGGCCTTAAAGCCGAACGCAGGATTGAATTGAATCCGATAGGTCGCGGTTGGCGTATTCACGAGAGACTTTTTCACGAGAGGCTTTCCGGTCTTTTATCCATTTGCAGGTTCGCTGTTTACGGTGCATACGGGCGCCCGTATCAAAAAATTCTCGGCCAACGCGGTGTAATGGCGCAGCTGTTCTTTCGCGTTTCGGTCATCCGGGCCGGCCTCCTCCTTGAAGTTGGAACAACGGGCGTGAAGGATCTTGTAGCAGATATTTTGGGTTTTCCAGAGATTGACCTCGAACGGCAAGGTCCGGACGAGTTGTGCAGCTTTATTCAACCTCTCCAGGCGAGAAAGGTCGTCGGGTTGTTCGAGAAGTTGTTCGGCCATATTCTCAATGTTGGCGGCCAGTAACAAGCCTAGAGCAGTAGCATCCAGGGTTGCGCCTGCCAAACGAGCTTCTTCCAGAAGAGGTCTAACTACTTCGGGGTCAAGCCCGTCCCCCTGAAGCACCATGCGAATCTTGGCATTCAAGCACAAGTCCGCTGCAACCGACAGGACTTGCGGCCTTGGCGTGCCGGTCCCGGTCAGAAAGCGAATCAAGGGAGCATGGTGCTCATAAATCGAGCTATATGCAGCTTCAGCCTCTCTAAGAGTCGGCCCCATGATCATGTCCAGGACTTTCCGCCGCGCATCGGCAAAGAGCGAGGTGAGAGAGTACGTGGATGCCCCGAAATATTTACCCAGCAGAAGTACGGTCTTGGGGAAGTCTGCTCCGGCGAAAGCCGCTGAAATCTCTTTGGCCAGCGCTTCATATTTTTGGGCGCCCTGATATTCACCGGTGCCGCAGGCGATGCTGTGATCACCAAGATGCAGAACGCCAAAGCACAAGCTGGAGGATACGCGCGTGACCTCTGAAGTGACCGTGGCCCGCCCGATTACAAGCCTTGAGCCTCCTACCTGAAAGCTGCGGTAGTCCTCCCGGGTGGCAGAATACGAATAGATCGAGCTGCGTTCACCGATATCCTGAAACAGCGAGCTTAAGGCATAGTGGGCGACCACGTCTTTCATATCGAGCATGGCAGGCCTGACCCATTTCTCATAAACGGCGCGGCCGTCACGGTGTTCAGGTATGTTGCTTTTGGCACGTTCGAGACGTTCGAGAAAGTCAGGTTCGAAGGAGTCGCTAAAAAGCTGGTCGGCCAGTTGCAGGACCCTGCCGGCGTATTGTATGTCCTGAACAGTCTCGATCCCGGAGAGCTCGTCAAAAAACCAGCCGCAACTTGTGTACATGAGCATGGCGTGGCGTTGGAGCTCCATAAGATTCAGGACCGTGATCTCGTCCCCGGAGTTTAAGGGGCGGGTTGCGTGGCGGTTCATAAACGCCCTGATTCGCTCGGGCGATCGCTCCACGATGATGTCGATGTAGTCGTCTCGAGCCGCCCAGGGATCGGTCAAAAACTGTTCGGCCAATCGTTCAAAAGCCGGATTCACGGCATCGCGGAGCCAATCCAGTGCTTCACGCAGGGGGGCTCGCCAACTCTGGTTCCAACCCGGGTTGCCGCCGCTGTTACACCCGCAATCGGACCGCCAGCGTTCTATACCGTGAACGCAACTCCACGAGCTGTTTTCAAAGATCTCCACTTCGTGCGCCGGAGGATGATCCTCCAGGTACCGGCTATAATTCGTCACCTGTGCCAGTCCGTTGGACTCGATGTAATCGAGCGCATGCGCCAGGGCCATCTCGCCGCCGCGATGGTGATGCCCGTAGCTCTCACCATCCGTGGCGATATGTACGAGGTGAGCAGAAGGGTGGTCGTCGGGGAAAGCGGACAGCAGCCTGTTGGCGAAAGTCTCTCCGTTGTTGAGCAATCCTTCAAATGCAAGGGCCTGTGAGATGGGGCCGTCGTAAAAGAAAAGGTTCATGACGCGGCCCGACGGCAGCGACACCCGATAGGCCATGCCGGGGTCGATCTTTCCCCCACTCACATCCTGCCATTCATCAGCATCAATGGGCCGAACCCGGCTTGCCTGGCTGGGGGCAAGTATGGCAAAGCCGATGCCGTGTTGCGCCATGAGGTCCAGGGTTTCCAGATCTACCGCCGTCTCCGGGATCCACAACCCTTCGGGCTTATGTCCAAAGCGATATTCAAAATCCTTTATTCCCCAGATAATCTGGGTGTTCTTGTCGCGGCTGTTGGCCAGCGGCAGGATCATGTGATTGTAGGCTTGGGCCAAAGCATTTCCGTGACTGGAGAATTTCTCCATGCTCTGCCGGTCGGCCGCCAGAATAGCTTCATACACATCGGCGGCATACTGCTGCATCCAGAGCAAGACCGTTGGACCGAAGTCGAAGCTTATACTGGCATAATTGTTCACC
>JBKQTS010000244.1:0-31675 GCA_052143075.1 Syntrophobacteraceae bacterium
TAATACTTATTGAATTCTGCTTGGCGGGGCGAGAGATTGTCCCTCAAAACGATCACCCCAGTTTTCAAAGTCATTTTTAAAAGCTGTTATCCCGACAGGCTCCTAGTGGAAAAGCCGACGCGACATGGACATACCACTTCCCGGCATGATAGACCACCCCGACCCCGGCCCTAACGAGCCTCCTGATGATGGAGTCCATGGAAGGTCTGACGCTTTGCCCCCAGAACGCCGCATCGCGGATCATGTGGAGCAGATTGTAGGCAAGACATCCGATGAGAAGCCTTGCTTGATTGGCTGCAAACCGATGGCAACTCGTCTTGTCCCATGTGAGGATGTTCTTTCCTTCTTTTATCCGGTTCTCGATCTCAGCCCGACAATTGCGGATCGTGATTACCTGTTCTGCTTCAAGATTCGAGTTGGTCACAATAAATCCGACACGTGGGAAGAGTTTGCCAATATGCCATATCTGTTTACCGTTCGGACAAGGTCCAGCGTTTATTACAATTCGAGTAAAAGTCAAGAGGTATATAGGGGGTATTTATAAGGTAAGCCGATTACTCAATATGGCCAATCTTTCAACGGAAGCAGGGAACTGGAGTTGTGTGCGTCAAATTCTGCAAATTCGATCGGGCATAGCGTTTACGCGAGGAAGCAGGCTTGCGCCCACAGCAAGCTCGGCCACTGCTCACCCACGATCTTCCCTGCCCCCGCAGCGGCCGCAGAGCAGCGAGCACTGAAAACTTCACTCTTCATCATTCACCGCTCGCTATTTCACTCTTCTCCCGCATGCTCCTCACGTAACGTATGACGGCCCAGGTTTCATCATCTGTAAGGGTGGCGTATAGGGGAGGATGCCGGTTGAAACCGAAGCGGATTTTATAAAAGATTTCACCGTCGCTCTGCTCCTGCACCTTGGAACTTTTGAGGTTGTCGGGCAGAGGGGCGAAACTTTGTCCAACCGTGCCATTGCCGTCCAGCATGGGACCGTGACACTGCACGCAGTAGAAACGATACCTTTCCCATCCCCAGGCAATCATTTTGGAATTGTCGGCCAGCGGGTCTACAAGCTCCATGGGGTTTGCTTCACGTTCCACCCAGATGCCTCCGTTAACAGGGATGGTCTTTTTGGGCATCTGCGGGAATTCCTCGTTGTAGGCCTGTACTGCTTCGTCGTCTCGCATCTCCGCGTAATAACAACCAAACAGGGCGAGCGACGCAAAGGCGAGCAGCGCTGCGAACAAAGCGTAGCTCATAAGCACACGAGTGGACGCGCTTCGGGCTGCTTTCATTTCGGCGCCTCCATCCGTTGCGTTTCCGATACCGGCCCCATGACGTGTTGAGGCTCAACCGGGGTCGTCTCGGGTCCCGGGGCAAGGCCGTGGGGTTTAATCGGATTATAGGAAGAATACGTCGATTCACCCGGAATGTCGGGGATAATGCTGAAATCCCAGCCGGGGGGCCCTTTGTCCCCAACGACAAAATAGATCAGCAGACCCCATGCCAGAAACCCTGCCGCTATTGCGCCAATGATCGACCAGGTCTTGGCCTGGCTAAATTCTTCTTCTGAGTGCATCTCGGGTGCTCCTATCCCGAAGAGTTTCAGGACGTCCCATGGGCCATGAATATCTGTCTGGAATTTGTCTGCTCACTGCTCACCGTTCACTGCTCACTGCTTTTCTAAAACCTGCTGCCTTTGGCCCAGACGTAAATCAAATAACCGACAGACGTCGAAGCAATCAGCACATAGGTCAAGATCAGAAAAGGACCTATAGGGTTCTTTTCAGAGTGATGTCCGCTCTGGAGTTCGTGGCGCCCTCTTTCATCGAGGTCCTGTTCGGTTCTGGCTACGCGCCTTCTCGGGTATCCCGCCCAGGCGAGATAGGCCGCAATGAGACATATCGCGCCCAGAAAGAGTGCGATCATTTCATACTGGAAATCGGGCCAGACAAAGAATCGCATATTCGTATCCGTTTAACGATGATAAAGTCCCAACGTCAACGCGGCCGCGAAGGCGGTAAAGCCTATCGCTGCTATAAAAAACAGGGCGGCCGTGTGTGCTCTGCGTTTTGCGCGGCTTACCCCTGGAATCGGCTCCAATAGAAGGTCTTTTCCAAGCGGCAGATATCTCGCGCGCTCCTGGTCTGAAAACTGGCCCGACCGGAGCGCCCAGATGAACGCCGCAAGGCTTACGATCAGACTGATTACGACAAGAAAAAGCCATCCGGAGTAATAGATCATTTTTCTTTCTCCGCCGGTTCGTAGGACGCGTCGATCCCCCTCGGCTCAGCGTGGGCGTCGGTTTGCCCTATAAATGTCACGGCCACATAATTGCCCACGTCCCAAATCTTCTCGGACTGGAGGTCCTGTTTGAAGTAGGGCATCGCTGTGCCCGTGATTCCGTTCATTATCTGGTAATAGAGTATGCCGCCGGAGATCCCCCTGTCCTTGAGTATTGTAAAATTGAGGGGCGGAGGATAAAGATATGGCTGCGCCGGACCCATGCCGTCTCCCACCGGACCGTGGCAGCCGATGCAAAAGCTCTGGTAAACCCGGTGTCCACGCCCGAGGCCGGCAGCGGAGGTCAGGTAGGGGTTGGGCAGCTTTCTCCAGCCTTCCGGAACATGGGAATGAAGCCATTGGACGTTCTCTACGGGTCCGGACTCGAAGGCTGCTATCGATTCGGTTTTCCAGTAATTTTGCCGGGCCATTCTCTCGTCGGCCAGTTTGAACCCAAGGCTTTGCTTGTAGGCTATGAGGGCCTTGATTTTTTCCGGGCCTAGAAACTCCCAGGAAGGCATAAGTGACTCGGGCCGGGTGAACCTTGGGTTGGCGAAATGGGCCAGGTGCCAGTCGTTGGGATGCTCGCCGCCTTCCTCGGAAAGGTCCGGGCCTGTGCGCTCGGTCCCTAAAAGGTGGGGGGAGTCTGCAACGTAGTCTCCGGATTGCGCTATCCTATCGGCGCCGATGTCCCAGTCGAAGTTGCGAATGAACTGCGTATGGCAGTAGGTGCAGCCATTGTTCACATAAATCGAACGCCCTTCATCCTCCAGTGCGGTGCGCGGCCTGAAGATGTCTGAACCCTTCTCGCTTATCGTAATCCAGGGCAGGATCACGAACATGAAGAGCACCGGGGCGAAAATGAGCAGCCCCCCGAGAACCAGTACGACCGGCGTCATCTTCATTGTGGTTCCCCCTGAAACTCTTCTTCGAATATGCCCTCGCCCTCGGCCTGCCCGCCCAGGACGGTCCTGGTTACGTTATAAAGGCCGATGAAAGCCGCACCGACGATGAGCACCCCCAAAGCCGCACGCATTATGAAGTAAATATGAATCATGGGCAGGGTGCGGTAGACGGTCGTTCCGTTAAGCCAGGCGTTGCCCTGGACGAGGCCTCCGCCTGTGAGCACAATGAAAAAACCGGCCATGCCGAGAATGAGCAGCCAGTATTGGACGTCTGCGAGACGGACGCTGTAGAGCGGTTTTCCCGTGATCCTGGGGAGCATGTAATATAGCCCCCCCAGTGCGATCATTCCAGAGAAGCCGAAAACGCCTATGTGAGAGTGCGCGATAACGAAGTTACTCAAATGAGTTACCCGCTGCACGATTGGCAGGGCCATAATCGGTCCCTGGGTGCAGGTGAGGATGTACCAGACCAGGCCGGCCATCACGTATCTTCCGCCGATATCTGCGTAGAAAAGCCCCAGCCTGCCCCGCATGGTGAGCCATAGGTTCACAAGCACCGTAAAGACCGGAATGATCATGGCGATGCTCCCGGATACGGCCATGGTCTTCAGCCAGACCGGTATGGGCGCTTGAAGAATGTGATGCGCCCCGATATGCGTGTATATGACCAGGATGGTCCAGAAGCCGACAAGAGAGAGTGTGTGGCTGTACAGCGGACTGCGGGCGACCCTCGGCACGATGTAATAAGCTATGGCGATAGCCAGAGGGGTTAAGAAAAGCCCCACGATCCCATGCCCGTAAAACCAGGCCAGAATAGCGTCAGGCAACCCGGTTATCGCACCCTTCATGTTAAAGACGGCGTGTCCGAAAAAGTAGATAAACCAAGTATATACGAGGCCCGCAAATATATACCAGGTCGAGACGTACATTAGCTTTTCCTGCCTTTGGGCAGTTGTCTGCAACAGGTTTACGAACATGAGCGCCATTGACAGCAAAACCCCTACGTTGGCTGGCCAAATCCATTCGGCATACTCTCTGCCCTGGGAGTGCCCGAGGTCGAGCGCCACGACACCCGTGAGAATTGCCAGGTTCCAGACCCAAAGAGAAATCTTTCCGAGTTTTTCGCTCCAAAGCGGGGTCCGCAGCACCGACGGGAGTATGTAGTGGGCGCTCCCTAGAAGAGCTGATCCGGCGAAACCGAAGATCATGGTGGTCGTGTGCATCGGGCGAACCCTGCTGAAAACCAGCCCGGCAATGCCTCCATAAAGGTCGGGAATAACCATCTGCGTGGCGGCCGTAATGCCTTCCAGGGTGCCCAGCGCAAACCAGATGGCCGAACTCAGGAAAAAAAGCTTTGCGGTCCCGTTTTCTTCAACCTTTAGAAACTCCACCGGCTCTTACCTCGTATCTAGTCACTTATCACCAGCCACTATTCACTATTCACTAATGATGGCATCCCAAATAACAGTCAAGCTGCGCGTGTTTCTCCTCGTGGCATGTGATGCAGAAATTCATCTGGAAATCCACCCTGCGCAAACGGTCCATCGATGGAACGTCGCCGTGACACCTGAGGCAGTCGATTTGCGCAATCATGTGCGGTTGATGCCTGAACTTTACAAAATCGGGAACAAAATAGATTCGAACCCAGGGGACTGGCACCTTTTTGTCAAGATACTCCTTCTCTTTCAAAATCTCGGGGTGCATCGGAATTATATATTTATGGCAAAAGAAACACTTTTCGACTTCCGGCAGTCCCGCATGCTCTGAACGCTCGACATAAGGATGACAAAAACGGCAGTTGATCTGTTTTACCCCGGCGTGAATCCTGTGGCTGAAATAGATCGGCTGAACCGGTCCGAGGTCCTGTCTCGGAAAAAGGTAAAATAAGTAGAGAAGGGTTCCCAGAAGCAGAACGGCTACACAGAACCACCCCGTCCACCACATTGCTGCTTTTCTCGTCGCCTTCTTGCCTTCAGCCATTTTCTCTCGGTCGATGATAGCAAATTAAGGAATTACGGATCTCACGCAAGATGTACCTTCTCTCCCTCCGGCTCGAGCGCCGCAGCAAGTTTCGGATCGGAAACCGCCAGCACAGGGTATCTCTGTAAAAAAGTGCACACACAGAAGGCGAAAAGCCCAAGCCATCCTATGGTGATCAGTACTTCAAATATTCCGAGCGGCAGCGACTTGCTCTTCACCATCGAAGGGGTCACCAGCAGAAATTTCTCCAGCCAGATCCCTATAAGAATCCAGATCGATATCCCCGTCATAAAAACGGGCTTCATCTTTATTTTTCTTATGAGCAAAACCACGAAGGGGACTATGAAAAGCACAAGGAGCACCGTCCACGCCAGCGCCGCCCATGGATCGTAGATAACTCGCCAGATCACGTATCGGGTCTCATCGGGCAGATTGCCATACCAGATGACCAGGAACTGAACATAGAAAAAATCCAAACCAACCACACAGAAGGCGAAAAGGAGCTTGCCGATGTCGTGAAACTGCTTCTGCTCGATCGCCCTGCCCATACCCATTTTCTTGACGGCAAATGTGGATAGAATAGCCAGAAACGCAAGCCCCGCATAGAAGGAAACTACGAAATAATAGGCCCCGAAAAGCGTGCTGAACCACTCCGGGTTGAGCGACATCATCATGTCGAACGCCACCAGCGTCAAAATGAACGCATAGAGGATGACGTACACTGTAGACAGGGTGTACTGGGTGCTTTGGCGCTCGGGCGCGCTCGCGCCCCCCTCCATATATTCCATGTCGCTTTTGACGGAATGGTAGGCGATAAGAACCGCTGTGACAGCCAGGGCAAGCAGCCCAATGCCCTCGCGCGCAAAGAAAAATGGCGTATTCAGCCATGGCGCTTTCTGTTCCTCCGGATGGAGCACCCACCAGAAAGCATTCGCCCTTCCGAAGAAAAGAGGCCAAAGCAGTATGAAAGAAACGGGAAGGAAACAGGCAACTGATTCCGATAACCTCTTTACCGGCCTTCCCCAGGTAGCGTTTGTCAAAATCAGAACCGGAGAAAGCAGGAAAGTCCCGAACGCAAGGCCTGTCCAATAGACATAGTTGGTCAGATAAGCGGACCAGGCCCTTTTGGCGTCACCGCCGAAAAGCTGGTATAAAAAAGCCGCCGCGCCGATCAGAAAGAGGACCAGACTCAACGCTTTGAGCGTTCCCCAGTTTACGGATTTTTTTGCAAGCTCGATTTCCGGGTAAGTCTCATTCATCGATCTGACGGACCTCCTCGGCGCCCAGGTCCTTCAAGATGTTCGAAACCGACTCACGATCCGCATCGGTGCAATAAACCAGAATCCCGAAGCGGTCCCGGCTGAAACGCTTGTCGTAATGCGCGGGAAGGCGCCTTTTCGGCATCCTGTTCAGGAAAAGCAAACCTCCCAGCGTAAAAAAAACAGCTATCAGGATGAGAAACTCGAAAGCTGGTATAACTGCGGGTATTACCGGGATCGGAGGCTTGCCGCCCACTATGAACCGCCACTGCGCGGCCGTGTACCAGGCAAGAAAAATCCCCGTCAGGATTCCGAGTATCCCCCCGGTCAGGGTGAAGAAACGTCCGGGTCCCAGGATCGATTCCCCAAGCGCTTCCCGGATTTCTTCAGTCCGCATCGGAGAATAAACCGCCTCAATGGGGACCTTCTGCTTCCTGAGGCCCTCTACAGCAGAAACAACCTCGTTGAGGTACGCGAAAATCCCGACTACCGCCAGCTTTTTAGCCATCGAGGTTTCCTCTTACTTTTTCCTGACCGGAACGGGTATCGCCTCCTTTACCTCCGTTAGCGCAATCGTAGGAAGAAACTTTGCGAAAAGGAGGAAAAGGAAAAAAAAGAGGCTGAAAGAGCCAATCAGGATGCCCCATTCAACTATGGACGGATACTTGTAGATACCCCATGAATAGGGGTCATATTCATGGGCTTCCGACCCCACGATGATCACCAGCCTCTCGAACCACATTCCTATCAGCACCAGGATGCTTATGGAGAACAGGGCGGCCAGGTTGGTCCTGATTTTCTTGAAAAATAGAAATATCGGAACGACCGCGTTGCAGATGATCATCATCCAGAAGCACCAGGAATAGTAGTCCGTCATCCGCCACATGAACTGGGCCTGTTCGGCCTTGCCGCCGCCGTACCAGGCGATGAAGTGTTCGACCATGTAGGAGTAGCCGACGATAAGCCCCGTCAGGATGATCGTTTTGCCGATATTTTCCAGCACGTCGATCGTGATCAGGTTTTCGAACCTGAATATCTTGCGCATCGGGATGAGAAGCACCAGCACCATCGCAAGCCCGGAATGAATCGCGCCCGCAACGAAATAGGGAGCGAAAATAGTGCTGTGCCACCCTGGAACGATACCCAGGGCAAAATCCCAGGAAACCACGCTATGCACGGAAATTACCAGCGGTGTGGCAAGGGCTGCGAACAACAGGTAGGCGGTCCCGTAATGCCTCCATGCCTTGCTGGAACCGCTCCAGCCAAGCGATAAAATGCCGTATATCCAGCTTTTTATTCCGGCAGTGCGGTCCCTGATGGTCGCCAGATCAGGGATCAAACCCGTGTACCAGAAAAGAAAACTCACGGTAAGATATGTCGAAATCGCAACCACGTCGAAAACCAGAGGCGACTGGAAATTGGGCCATAAATTCCGTTGGTTAGGGTACGGAATTATCCAGTAAACTAACCAGACGCGCCCCAGGTGAATGAGCGGAAACATGCCGGCTATCGTTACAGCGAAAATGGTCATCGCTTCGGAACTCCTGGAAATGGTCGTCCTCCAGGATGCGCGAAATAGAAACAAAATGGCCGAAATGAGTGTGCCTGAATGTGCTATACCGACCCAGAACACGAAGTTGGTCAGGTAGGTGCCCCACATCACTGGGTGGAGGATATTCGCCGCCCCGAGGCCCGTTGCTATCTGGTATCCCCAGGACAAAGCGCCGACAAGAACGCCCAGCCCGGTAATCGCCACACAAAGCCAGTAAAAGCCGCCGGGTTTCCACATGGCCCCAAGTATCTGATCGTCTACCGCGCCGTAAGTGGTCAGTCCCTGCGGCCCTGCCGCCTCGCTAACCCCATTGGAAACGTTCGCCCCCATCGTGTAGATTCCTTTAAAACCCTGATCAGACCGTAATCTTCTGAGTCACCCTCTTGAGGTAGATCACAGCAGGCTTCGTATTGAGGTGCGCCAGCACCTGGTAAGCCCTGACATCGTTAATCAGCTTGGACACCCTGCTGTCCGGGTCAAGCAGGCTGCCAAAGATCAGGGCGCCGGTCGGGCAGGTCTGGGCGCAGGCTGTCGTAAAGTCCCCGTCGCGCACTCTTTCGCGGCCTTTCGCCTTGGCGTCGAGTTTTGCCTCTATGATTCGCTGGACACAGAAGGAGCATTTCTCCATTACTCCTTTTTGCCTCACCGTTACGTCTGGATTGAGCTGCCACTTGAGCGGTTCGGGCCGGGTGAAGGTATACCAGTTGAATCGCCGCACTTTGTAGGGGTCATTTTGAGAGCAGAAACGCGTTCCGAAGCAGCGATTGTATATCTGGTTGTTTAGCCCTTCGTCGCTATGATGCGGCGCGAAAATCGGGCACACGTACTCACACGGCGCGTTGTCGCAATGCTGGCAAAGCATCACCAGCCATTTGGCGGCCTTTCCGTCATCGTCGAAATATCTCTGGACCCTTATCCAGGACATCTCGCGTCCCTTAAGAATCTGCTCCCGTTTTACGACTGCAACATTGTTTTCCGAGTAGCATCCGGCCACGCAGGCGCCGCAGCCAATACAGCGGTCGAGGTCCACGACCATTGCCCAGCGATATTCTTTATACATTTGCCGAGGATAGAAATCCTTCGACTTCTGGTAGCCTTCCGGCAAAGGGTAATATATCTGGGGCTTTTCTCCCGCCCCCGCCATCCTGTTTCGCTCTTCCAGGCTTATTGCCACAGCCATGTCTCGGCCATGCTGGAAGAAGCTTCCATCGGTGTTTGCAATATCGAATGTCCCACCTGTTTTTTCGATTTTCAGGTTTAGCTCAGGCCGCAGGATAGCGCCGGAAACCGGATCGATGTCCGGACCCAGAAGCTCGAATGGATTAGCGGGAAGCCCGTTTGCAAACCTGCCGAAGTTGGAATGCCCCTGGCCTGCGGGTATTGCGATGACGCCCTCCGGTACGGTGTAGATGGGCAGGGCTGGAATTTGGATGGTCCCATAACCCGTTTTCACCCGGAGGAGTTCTCCTTTCTTCAGGTCCAATTTCCGGGCGGTCTCCGGATGAATCTCCAGCCATCCCCCCCATGTCACCTGGGTCATCGGGTCGGGGATCTCCTGGACCCACATGTGGTTGGCCATCCTGCCGTCATAGAACTGTATCGTTGGATAGATGACCATAGGAAGATCTGCTGCCGGCTTTTGCTCCGGGTCGGGAAAGTTAAATGACGGCACGGGCACGGAGAGCGCCGGGGCTGCCCCGGGCTGCTCGGGCCAGTAACCGCCCTGCATGACCACGTTCTGCCAGAAGGTATCGAATTCGATCCCTGTCTCAGCCGATATTCGCGTCCAGTAACCCTGGAGCGCCTCATAGAAATCTTTGAAAGGAAAGCTCTCTTCTCCCTTTACCTTCTTGCCCGTCGAGATCAGAATGTCCCCCATGTGCTTCGTATTGAATACCGGTCCCATAACCGGCTGCAAGAACCCGGTCACTCCCTGTCTTGGTGAATAATCGCCCCAGGATTCGAAGGAATAATGGCTGGGCAAGACCAGGTGAGCAAGGGCGCCGGTTTCGTCAATCGCCGGAGAAAACCCCGCCACGAAAGGCACCGCCTTCATCGCTCCGGCAAAATCCCAGGATTTGGGAAGCGAGAAAACGGGATTAACTCCCCGGAAAAGGAAAACGTCAACTTCCCCGGAGCGCATCCGGTCGGCAAGGGTTTTGACCTCCTCGACCCGAGCGACCATGGTATATGAGGATACCCTGTTGAAGTCGATCGCTGAGAGAGTCGCAGGTTTGACGGTGCACAGCAGATTTGCGGCAATAGCGGTTTCGGTTGCATTCGGCAAACATTGAGAAAGGCCTTCAGCGATCGCGAGAGGGCGAACCGCCCCGGCAAACCTTTTGGCGACGGCTTCAATGAGGCCTGGATCGCACCCGGCTATTGAGGCAGCCTTGTCAACGGTCCAGTTATTAACCATAGATACAAGCGCCGCCCTCCGATCCGCAGGCAACTCGGGCGCGAGATTCTTGTCAAGGATTGCCCGAATCATTCCCAGCCCCACCGCGTACTCCGTTCCGGGGCGCGTCGGAATCCATAGATCTGCATTGTTTGCCGTCATCGAAAGCCGCGGCCCGACGAAGACGAAGGTATTTTTCCTCTCACCCATGATTGGGTGAAAAGATCCGTATTGGCGCGCAAATTCGAGATTGGATATCCAGGTTTCCAAAAAACCCGCGTTAAATGAGATCAGAAAATCGAGTTCATCGAATCGGTAAGCCGGAATAGCATCGCGGCCAAAAACTGCCTGGTTGGCTTTTTTCAGAGGCTCATAGGACCAGGGTTCATACATTATATGACCGTCCCGCTGGTCCATTTCACTAAGCCACAACCCTGTCAGATCGTGTAATGATCCGGTGATCAGGTCGGTCATAATCAGGACCCGGCCGCTCCCGCCCTTGCGGACCGCCTCAGACAGTTTCGCGGCCAGGATCTCCTCGCCCTGATCCCAGGTTATCGGATCGAAACCGCCGGCCTCATTTCGCCGCATCGGACCCGTGAACCGGTCGGGGTTGTACAGGCCATGGAGCGAAGCCTGCCCTCGCATGCAGAGTTTGCCTCCGCTGACCGGGTGTACCGGATTGCCTTCCACCTTTACGATGCGCCCCTCACGATTCTTCGCGAGCATCCCGCATCCTGCCGGACACTCACGGCAGGTTGTAGCGTAATACACTCCCTTACCGGGGACGACATCTTCAGGCGGATGAATGTAAGGAATCAGATACCGCGTGGCCGGCTCGCCGCAGCCGCACAGCATTGCTCCTGTTCCAGCTATTCCGAATAGTTTGAGAAAATCCCTGCGGCACAGATCCGGCATTTGCCAAAGCTCCGCAATTCTACGCGCGCGGAAATATTTTGATAAATAGTGAAAGAATAAACTGACGAGTCCCGCAGATGGCTTGCGGCGGGATTCTTTGCCGAAGAAAATAATACTGCGGGTTGAAATTACAATACCCTGATCTTCTTTATGGTAATCATTGAGTGAAAGTCAGACGCACTGCACCATCATTTTATTTGTGCCTTCTTCAGATCGGCGACAATGACTAATACATTCTCGGGCTTGAGATATTTCTTCGCCACCCTGAGAATATCTTCCGCCGTCACCGCATTTATCAGTTTGGAGTACCTTTCAGGATAATCGGACCCAAGTCTGTAGAATTCGATCTGAGCCAGAAACTTTGCAAAATCCTGCTGGGCACTGTATTTTAATGGAAAATTGCCGATCAAAAATTTCTTTGCGCTCTGGAGTTCCGCCTCCGAAACCGGCTCGATCTGCACCCGCTCCAATTCCTTTTGAACAAGCGCTGTCGACTCTTTGGCAGACTCATCCTTGGTCTGAATTATAACGCGGAAAGAACCCTCATACTTACGGGCGGCCAGAAGGCTTTCGACCCCATAGGCAAGTCCCTTTTTGATACGTATTTCAGCCATGAGTCGACTCGACAGATCACCTGAGCCCAGAATCTGGTTTATCACCTGGAAAGGATAATAGTCTTCGCTGGGTCTCTCCATGGCAGGGCAGCCGATTATGATCGTGGCCTGCGATACGGGTTTATCGATGAGGACACTTACAGCTCCTTCAGCGAATTCCTTTCGGAAAGACGGTTCGGGCACCTCGGCGGCCTCCCACGCACTCAATCCGGGCACTATCAGGGTCTTTACTTCTTGAAGGGTTATGTCTCCTCCGACAACCAGGACTGAGTTGTTCGGCCTATAAAAAGAGGCGTAAAATTTAGAAAGATCTTCCGGACTTATCGCAGCAACCGATTTTTCCGTACCCTCTACCGGACCGGCGTAAGGGTTGTCCAGGAAAAGCGCCTTATCGAAGGCCCTCATTGCGACCTCCAGCGGATCGTCCTCTTTCGTCCTCAGGGATCCGATTATGTCATCTTTTTGTCCGTCCACATCGGCCGAGGGAAAGGTGGGATTGACGACTATATCAGTAAAAAGCCCAACCCCTGTATCAAGGTCCTTTTTGAGCACCTGCATCCCGATCATGGCGAAGTCTCTGGAACAGTCCGCATCAAGAGTGGCTCCGATGAAATCGAGCCTGTTATTTATCTCATCAAATGAAAAATGCTTTGTCCCGAGCAGAATAGAATTAGCGGTCAGGTTGGCCACACCTCTCATATCCTGCGGATCACGCACCGAACCGGCGGAGACCAGCAATTCCAGCGTAACAATCGGAATCGAATGCTCTTCGAATACTAGCAGCGTCAGGTGGTTAGACAATTCGACCCTTTCGGCCTTCGGCATCGCCAGGCAATAAGCGCCGGTCAGCAAAGGCACGATCAGGACCACAATAAACACAATGCATGTTTTCTTTCGATTCATGACAACCGCCCGCACCCTAAGGGATAACTTCATTTCCAACATCGGAAGCACGAAGCCTTATGCTCCTTCCTTTCATACCGCCGCCTGCAGGCTCAGGCCCGGCCCGGAAGGGCAACTTAACGGGCGGCCCCGTGGGAGTAAGAATCCCGATATTGCGGTTTTGGGCCGTGAAGTACTTGGAGGCAACCCGTTGAATTTCCTCCGGCGTAACGCTCCGGATTGAGGGAACGTATGCGCCGATAGAGGCCCAGTCAAGGGCTATCTCGTACTCGGCCAGATTCTGGCCCAGAGAGAAGATGGATTCCTGGTCAAAAACGAAGTCGGCCTCTAGCTGGTTTTTCGCCTTTTCAAGTTCCCGAGCTGACACGGGAGTCTTCTTGAGAAGCTCAAGTTCATCATAGATCGCCTGTTCTATTTCTCCAAAATCTTTCCCTGGGAGAAAGGTGACGACAATATAAAAGAGGCTCGGATCCAGAGTAGCCAGGTTGTAGTCCACAGATGATTCGAGCACGAGCGCTTTTCCACGCACCAGGTGATCATAGAGCCTGGAAGTCTTCCCCTCGGCAAGAATCGCCTTTATGACCTCCAGTATGTAACTGTCCTGGCTTCGCAGATTGGGAACGTGCCAGGCTACGACCAGATTCCCGACTTGGGCCGGACGCTCGACAATCACGCGTCTTTCGCCCGGTTGAGGAGGATCCTGTATGAAATACTGCTGCGGAGATGTTCCGGCCGGGATTTTCCCGAATGCCTTCTCCATCTCGGGTAAAAGGGCTTCCTTCTTGAAGTCGCCCGTTACGACGACAAACGCGTTGGCCGGGTTGTAGTAGGTTGAGTAGAAAGCCTTTACGTCCTCGATCGTCAACCTCTCGATATCTTCCGCCCATCCAATGACTGGCCAGTGGTAAGGCTGAGACTGATAGGCTGCGGCCTCCAGTTGCTCCAGCAGAAACGACTGCGGATTGTCATCGACGCGCATCCGCCTCTCTTCGAGAACGACCATCCTCTCCGTTCGGAAATCACTTTCTCTAAGGACCAGATTGCTCATACGGTCCGATTCAAAATCGATTGGCACCCCCATACTGTCCGAGGCAAGCGTTTCGAAAAAAGCGGCAAAGTCGTGCGAGGTGGATGCGTTTTGCTCGCCTCCCAGCTCATAGATTGTCTTGACAAACTGCTCCCCGCTGACTTTGCCCGTACCTTTGAACATCATGTGCTCGAGCATGTGCGCGAGACCGGTTTTGCCCGTTTTTTCGTTCCGCGCTCCAGCGCGGTACCAGACCTGGAACGATATAATCGGTGATTTGTGATTCTCGAGCATTATGATCTTGAGGCCGTTCGAGAGCCGAGCTTCTGAGGCGTCCTTAAACACCTCTGCCGAGCAAAGGGCGGCAAACAGTAAGAAAATAACCGACAGCACAAAAGAGCACGCTACTTTCAAAGAAGCTAACCTCCCGCGCCTTAAAGCGCTGATATACGAAAAATTTTTCCCGGGCTTTTCTGGCTCTTCGCCGCGGACTGGACGATGAGCCGCGAAAAACTACTCCCACCCTTCAACTAATTTTAATCATGCAGGGTAATCACCATAAGTAATCCGCATATGAAATGCAATCGAGAGGCGCCTCGGAATCGACAGTCCAGTGGCAATTGTATTAAGCCGTTCGATTCTTATAATGTAGGGCTGCACAAAAACCCGATCTGACCCAGGGGAGATCCGATATGCCGGACACCGAACTTAGCCTCGATGAACTTGCACAAAAAGACGGCAAGGAAGGAAGACCCGTTTATATCGCCTATGAAGGCAGGGTCTATGACGTTACCCGGAGTAGTCTATGGAAAACAGGGAGCCACATGAGGCGCCATTCTTCCGGAAAGGACCTCTCTACCGACATTGGTGGCGCTCCTCACGGACCGGAAGTCCTCGATAGATACCCGCAGGTCGGGATTATAAGGCACATGACCGTTCCCGAAATTGAGCAAAAGACGTTTTTGGAACCACTGTTCAAGAAATTGCCCTTTCTTCGCAGACACCCGCACCCGATGACGGTGCATTTCCCGATCGTATTCATGCTCTCGGCGGTCTTCTTTACTTTTCTATATCTCGTGACAGGCGACCCTTCATACGATGCGACCGCTTTTCACTGCCTCGCAGGCGGTGTGATCTTTACCCCGATCGCAATGCTAACCGGCTTTATATCCTGGACGGTCAATTACCTGGCACGACCAATGCGGCCGACCAATATAAAGATGGCTGTTTCCTTGCTCATGCTGGCCGCGTCTGTTGTCGCGCTGGTCTGGCGTGAAATAACTCCCGGCGTTCTGACACGGCTAAGGGGCGCCGGCTTCATTTATTTATTGCTCATCTTTTCCCTTTGCCCTATGGTTTTAGTAATTGGGTGGTACGGGGCAAAACTTACCTTCCCGATCGAAAAAGAATAATGCCACCGGCTTGCCGGCGCCCGTCCGGAAATGCTCTCTGGATATTGCTCCCCGGGTGCTGGATAAACGCCACGGAAAGCAACGCTTAGGTATATCCATTTTCCACGAGGTATTCAGCATTCGGAACTGCGCGCGGCACAGGCAAACCCGAAAGATTGATCCTACCTGCTGCCGGATCAGGGCGGAAACTTTCCGGGAACGTTTCGTCCCGGAGGAAAAAATATGGAACCAGCATCCAGTAAGGTGCTTATCGCTGTAGATGGCTCGGAACAGACCTGGAGGCTTGTCGATTACCTGAGTGGGATCATTCCCACACGGCACGTCGAGTTGGTTCTTTTCCACGTAATACCCAAGGCTCCGGAATCGTTCTGGGACTGGGAAAAAGACCCGACTAACTTACCGGAGCATCTCAGGATATGGGAAGTCGAACGGGAAAAACGGGCTCGCGATCTTATGCGCGACATTCGGCGCCGGCTCACCGGGATAGGAATACCCGAATATTCCATTATGATCAGCATCCGGAAAGTTAAAGAAGGCATTGCCAGAGACCTGTTGCAAGAGGCACAGCGCGGGTACGACGCTATACTGATGGGCCGTAACGGGTTTGGGGGCGCCGGCGCGCAGGTGATGGGAAGTGTGGCGGCGAAAATGGCGGCAAAATTGACTTCTGCCAACCTGTGGCTGGTCGGGAAAAACGCAGGGAGCGGTGGAGTGATCATTGCGATGGACCCCTCTGAGCCGGCCATGAGGGCAGTACATCACGTATCAAAGATGATCGATGCCTCAAACAACTCCGTCAGACTCGTTCATGTGGTTCGTGGAATCACGGTCTCCTGGACCGGTCAGGAAAAGATATTTCCTGAAGAATACCGACGGCGGCTGATTGAGGAAGCCGAAAACCAGATCAAACCGACCTTTGATGCCGCAACCCGTATCCTTGTCTCATCGGGAATCGGGCTGGAGAAAATCTCGACCAAAGTCATTTCCGGTGTCGCAAGCCGCGCCGGGGCGCTTTTTGACGAGGCCATTCGGGGAGGGTACGGCACGGTAGCAATGGGAAGAAAAGGGCTGTCCAGTGTGGATGAGTTCGACATGGGGAGAGTGACGGGCAAGCTTATCCAGCTCGCTGAAGGTATTGCGGTTTGGTTGGTTGCCTGAGCCGGCATTGACATTTCAGGTGAAAGTGACCCGCCATTTGCCTCAGATAAGATTAAAGAAAGGGTTAACCATGGGATAGGCCTCTCCCCGAATATTTGAGTTTTCGGGAGGGAAATAGTTTTAAATATTTCTTCTTGTCCCAATAACAGATGTTGTATAATAATCTACTGTGGCCGGTTACAAGGATGATTGCGGTCAGTCGACTGAGAGCGAAAGTTTCAACGGATGAGCTGATTTCCAGTCGCCGTTTTGCGATCCACGCCCATAAGTCATTCGAATAACAATTCCTGTTCAATGCTCTTTCCCAAAGAATAAATGTGCTATTGATTCGAATGAAAAGATTCTGAAAAGCTGCGCAAAGAATTAGGCCTGTTGTCTCATACTAAGCGCCTTTCCCGGTGTGGACTGGAGGAAAAATGAAACCGCTTCAACTTCTCTCGGAAGCCATCATCGAGACCCTTAAGGTATTCTCTTATACAAAGAGTCCGCTGACAGCGGAATCCTTAAGCGCAGCTCTTTGCTCCAGAGAAGAGATTTGCTCGCTGCTAAAAGACCCGCCCGAAATTATCAAAGCTGAGCAAGCCCATGGCCCCTCAAACAAGATCGCGCATGTACCGCTCAAAATTCCAGGGCCGGTGCAACAGCCTGATCTTTCACAGACACTGCGGCCGGTTTCGGATACTTTCAATATGATCCTGGCCACCATCGAACAAATCGCGCAGGGAGAAAACCTCCAGCGCTCGTCAGAATTGAGGCTGCGCCTCGATGACTGTCATACGATGGAATCCCTGACCCTGGAAAGCGGTGAGATCGTCAACACAGTCAACTCCGTTGTCAACAGGGCCGTAGAACAAATCGACTTCGCTAACGAACTCCTGGCGGGACTGACCGAAAACCTATCTGCAATGGAAAAACAGCTTTTCTCCTACCAGGGTCATAGCCGTGAAACACACATATTGCAGGATCAATTCTGCAACAACCTGCTGTCTCAAACCAGAGAGATAGATCAGGCTGTCATCGTCTCCACGGCCCTCGAGGAAGCCCGCAGCATCATCGCCTCACGACTCTCGATCATCGGGAAAGCAATCGAAGTAAAGCGCCGGGAGGATGAAACAAGGCTCAAGGAAGCAGATTCGAAAATTGCGGAACTTCAAATGAGCGTCCACAATTACAATGAAGAGATAAACAAGATGACCCATCGGGCAAACGAGCTCGAAAAAGAAGCGTTGCTTGACCCGCTGCTCAACATAAACAACCGCCGTGCCTATGATTTGAAAATCCTGGAGAGCATGAGAAATTATCACCGCACCGGACAATTTTTCGGCGTCATCCTGATCGACGTGGACCACTTTAAGAATATCAACGATCAGTTCGGGCACCAGGCAGGGGACAGGTGCCTACAGGAATTGACAAAACTGGTGGAGAGCTGTGTGCGGAAGACCGATTTTCTGGCCCGCTACGGAGGAGATGAACTCGTGGTGATCGTACCCGGCTGCACCGCTGAACAAACGCGCAAGATCGCGGAAAAAATTCGCGACTGCATTGACCGGACGAGGTTTTATTATCAGGAACAGGTAATTCGCTTCACAATAAGCATTGGAGTAACGGAAGCTCAACCGGGAGACTCCGATGCCGGGAATCTTTTCGTCAGGGTGGATGAGGCGATGTACCAGGCGAAAAAAGGGGGCAGGAACCGGATGTTTGTTATGTGAACACTCCGGTTGGTCTGCTTTCAGGCACTTGGGCTTAGCACGGCGGCGCTGCCGAACCCGTTTTTAGTGCGTGGAGTACCAATCAAGCACCCGCCTGAGTTCTACCGCAACCGCAGGTGGCGTCATGATCATATTAGGTTTTCTCAAAATGTCCATCGGCAGTAACCCCGGGACGTTATAGAAGGACGCAGTCGCACCGTAGTCGACCTGAATTGCGGCGCCTTCTAACGAAAGTCCCAGAAAAAGGCCCCGGTTTCTGGAGTAGGAGTATATCTCCGCTCTTAGCAAAATGTCAGTTGCCGCTTCTGCTTGCCTGCCCAAGGGCCCAGCCGCTATCGAAGCGTCACCCCCGAGAGTGAATTTACCGCCGCACATTGCATCCAGACTGCGAATGGTGTTGAGCACAAGTATCGCATCGGTGGATTGAACGCCGATCTGCCACCCAAAACTGCCTCCTATCAGGCGGAAAAAGACAGGGTTGCCCCATGATCGGTCCTCATTGCGCACCAGCAGTACCCCTACTCCATAACGGCCCCCAAAAATAAATCCCGCCTTGAGCAGATCGGGAAAAATCGCGATTCCCTGCGCGCCGCGCAAAAGACTTGGGGGAATTGCACACTCGGGAATATCCATGATCTCCTTCATAATGGCTGTCGCTGCCTGGACCTTGGCCTCCTCGCTGACTCCGGCTGTTGATAACGCGGGCGGAAGGAGGCACAGACTCAAGGCCATGACGAAAACGGCTAAGGTGCTCCTTTGAGCCATTGGATATCCCCTTTCATCTTGCAATTAGTTTTTGATCGCGGTCGTCTAAAAAGACGACCTACTATTGCATAAGTGGGCAGTGTCTTGTCAAAGGAAAAAATTAAATCACACTATGACCAGCGGATGCTTCCACTCTCCGGTCCTGCCTGGATGAATGGCCCCCTCGAGTGTGCGAAACCGGCGCAGACGCATCTGCTTCGAGATAGTCGATGCTTTTTCCTCGAAGGCTTTTTTTCCTGCGTCCAGGCAATGCTCAAGGGATTTGAAGTCCGCCCAGAATATGTCGCCTATTTCTGGAACTATCAAAACGTCAGCGGCTGATTTACGATGTTTGTTCAGTAGAATGCGCGTGATCTCATTGCAGCGAAACAGTATCTCCATTGCGGACCTTGGATATGCCGCAATTGCAGGAATTTCGAGAGTAGCGTCCACTGCAAGGACGAAATGAGCTCCCAGAACGATCGCAGGGACGGCGGGGACATTATCCGCCCAGCCCCCGTCAACCAGCATCCGTCCGTTTATCTCGATTGCCGGGAACATCCCCGGAATCGAGGAACTTGCAGCGATGGAACGTCTCAAAGATCCCTTTGTGAGCACGATCTCTTCTCCCGTCCGCAGGTCCATTGCAACTGCTGCAAACGGGACAGGCAGATCTTCAATGAGTACGTCCGGAATCAGCATGGAAAACAACTCGTCGTAGAGATCATCGGCTACCAGCTCCATGTGCAGCACAGTGCGGGTGTAGAATACGCCCTGCCTGAACAACCACATAAACCGGTTAAAAAAACCGTCGTGACTTATAAAAGCGAAATCCTCATCCACCGCGTTTGTGGCGGTCTTGAGGAAAAGTTTGCTTTCGAAAAGATTTTTCAGTCTCTCTATGACCTTCGCCGAGTCACCAAAGTAGGCGTAGAGGCCGCCTATTACGGCCCCCATACTCGTCCCGACTATCAAGTCGAACTTCATTTTCCTGCGCTCGATTTCCTGGACCACCCCCAAGTGGGACAGTGCTCGGGCAGAGCCTCCGCTAAGCGTGAGAGCCGATTTGAAGCGGGACATTCAACATCCTTTTCACTGGTGGAAAAACAGCGCCTGGAAGCCCGGGGAGGCCGGTTTGAACCTGAGCGCAATCGCACGCTCCCGGAGCGGCTAATGGCGAACCCCTGAAGAGAACGCAAACGCGGTTGTAAAGACCGGCTGTTCCGGTGTATGAGGCAATTATAGGAAACGAAATGGAAACCCCAGAGGAGCGCATTATGGCGGAAGAGCCGGTCGGAATACCAGTGGAGAGAGGCAGAATAAGGATCGAAGGACTCTTCGAGCAGGGGCGCATTGGCCGAAATGCAATCATTTGCCATCCTCATCCGCTTTACGGAGGAAACATGCACAATAATGTGGTCCAGGCGGCGCAGCAGACCTTCGCCAGCCTCGGGTGGGCAACTCTGCGGTTCAATTTCAGGAGCGCGGGCGCAAGCGGCGGACATCCGGCACAGGGACAAAAAGATGCTTCAGACCTGGTCGCCGTCTCGGAATTCCTCCGCGCCCGATCCCCCGGGCGCATTGACCTTGCAGCCTACTCCTACGGAGCATGGGCCACGATGGAAGCAATCCGGATGGGCCTTTCCCCGGATTCGCTCATACTTATATCGCCGCCATTGGATTTTATTTCTTTTGAGGGACTCAGACTGCCTGAAGCGCCCACACTCGTAACTATTGGAAATCATGATAATTTCTGCTCACTCGAATCTCTGAAAAATTGGCTCTCCAACCAACCGGATGCCAAACTCGAAATATTGCCCTCCGTGGATCATTTCTATTGGGGAGCAGAGCCGGAGCTTTCGGCAAAAATAGAATCTTTCCTCAGGCTAAACTTCCTCGGGGAGTTTGCCCAAGGTGTTTCTGATAAAAACGGTGAGCAGCCCCGTTGAGAATATCGCGGCATTCGACATGCAAAGCATGCCCCGCCCCCGGAATCTCGATCAACTCTGCATTTGGAAGGTGGCCGGCAAGATAAGCCGAATTTGCCGGTGGAATCAAAACATCTTCCGAGCCGGCCACGACGAGCGCCGGGGTGCTGATTTTTTCCAGGGCGTCCGAGCACTCAAACCGATTGATTGCCTTTAGTTGAGCCTGAAATGCATACTCTGGCTGAAGCGGCGCCAGCAGCAGCCGGCGGTAGTGTTCTTCGATCACTTCCGGGTTTTCGGTCTGAAATCTCCGGCTGAAAAACAGGGGCGTGTCTTTCTGCAGGATTTCCTCGCGGCTGAGCCCCGCATTGTTCATCAGGAGTGCATTTGCTTCCCGCGAGAGCGGGATACGGGTTTTCCCACCCGCGTGGGTGCATCCAAGGAGCATGGCCACAAGCCTGTCGGACGCAATCCTTGCGAGCTCGAGAGCAATCATCCCACCCATTGAAAGGGAGAATACGAGGGTCTTTTCAATCAGGAGGAGGTCAAGCAGACGGAGCGCATCTTCGGCCATTTTCGCAATGCTGTATGGCCCCTCGGGCTTCCCGGACAGCCCGGCCCCTCTGTTGTCGAAGACTATGCACCTGTAGTGCTGCTCGAAAAAAGGGATTTGTCCACCCCACGTCGATATGCTTCCGGAAAGCCCACTTACGAAAAGGAGGGGAAATCCCTCGCCGTGGGTCTCGTAATTAAGATCGACGTCCCCGATGTTCATAAAAGGCATATGGACCTCCAGCTTATCTTACGGCGCTCGTGTTATCACCAGTCCTTTTTTCTCAAAGCCCACAGCTATGAGTTCAGTGACAACTACTCCCAGGTAAGCCCCGAACAATACGTCGCCCGGGAAATGAGCGCCTAATATAACACGGCTGGCCATTACAGCCAAAGCTATACTCAACCAGACATACCTGAAGCGGCCCGTTACAACGTTCAATCCATAACACAGGGCGGCTACAGTATTGGCGTGGCCCGATGGAAACGAGGCATAATAATATTGGTCCGTAAGGGGTTTGAACCCGTATGCGCCCTTGGCAAGCAGCAGCGCCGGTCTGCTTCTTCCAACCAGCACCTTGATCAGATCGTTGGCAAGTCCAGAGAGGGCAATGGCCGTGAACAGAAAAGCGGCAGCGTTTGCCCGGATTTCGTTCTTTTTGATGAACTGAAAGTAGATAAATGCGGCGAGTGCGGCCACCAGGTAGGGCGTGGATAACCCCAGGCGGGTTATCAGCTCAAAGACGTCTTTGATTCTGTAGTCAACGGTTGCGCAAAAACGCGCGGCCGGCGCATCGAACACCTCGTAACTTATGATGCAGGCTGCAATAACGGCGAAGGAGAACACGGCAGCCTGCTTTGGTTTCATTTCGAGCCTCACGTGGTGTGTAATACCGAATAATGAGCCGGGAAAAAATCGCCGAAAAAGGGGGAGCGAAGTCAGATGGGCAACCCGGCATCGCTTTTATACCAGTTTGCCGTATTCCAGAGAAATAATTTTCGTTCCGGCAAGGAAATCGAGGACAGGCGCGGAAACGTACCCTGAAGGGTGAAATTTTGACTCTTCATGAACCCCAGCGGTAGACGAAAAAAACTTCGGCATGCTCGCTTAAATCCGGCGATACAGCCTGTGAGATGACCGTGTAATAGTTGCAGCCGTTGAACTCGCACGGACCGGCGTTGGGTTTTGTGGGTTGAGTGATCCAGTTATCGATGACTTTGATGTAGACTGTGTAGTTGGACAATGTAAGGGTTATGTCCGGACTATCAGTGGGGTTGGAGCTTATCGCGGAAGGGGCGGTGGTGGTGCTCGCCTGTGGACATCCGGACCACTGGGCTCCGGACCAGGCTGATGTAATGTTGTTCATCTTTACATTAAGACAATTGCCATTATTGGGAGACGTGCCGAAAGGGGCGCTGGGAGGAGTGTACGCGCTATTTTGCCTCATGTAAAGGAACAGGTCCGTTCCAGCCGTGGCCGCGTTCAGGGCGGTTGTATAACCTTGTTCGAGACGGGTAAGTTTCGTTTCCTGGGTAGAGAGCCCGAACAGGATCGCCACGATTGCAAATCCAAGCACCATCAGCATCAGTGTGGCGATGAGGGCAATTCCTTTTTGGTTTTGGACCGGGTTTCTCATTTTCTCTGTCAATCTCACCGGTATTGCAGGTTCGTTAGGTTCAGGGGTTTGACAGCCATTTCAAGGACTTTCCAACGGTACTGAACGTCTGTTGAGCTCGTAGGGGTGAAGCTCTTGAGTGCCCCCGCTCCTGGCAGGGCCGCAGGGCTCCACTGCACAAAACTGTTCGGTATGCTTGGATAATCAGCCGGATCAAGGCTGTAGGCAATGTCCTGGTCACCAAGATTCAAATAGCCGGAAAAGCGAAAATCGGGGGTCGGGCCGTTATCTCCCAGCCCTTCCCGGTAGAGCAGAAATACCCTCACTTCACGGAGCTGCAACTGCATATCCGTGGCGGACATTGGGCTTCCGTCCGGGTTTAACAGGCGTTGTTCCCACACAATCGATTGAGTGGGGTCCCCATAGGGATCGATCCCGAAGGCCACCTGAAAATCCTTCACACAGTCGATAAGGGGGGTTTTGACGAGCGCGCCGGTCTGCTGGCTGATTGTACTCCGATAAAGGGTGTAGGTGCCGGCACAACTTTGTGGAATATCAGTGGGGATTGCGTTGTCCAGGTAGTAATCCACACGGTTGAACGGCATACTGTGCACCGCGGTGCTGTTATCAGTGCTGTTATCAAGACCATAAATGTAATCTACTTGCTGATTGCTGGGGGCGGTAGTCCCGATGGTGTTGGCGTTAGTATAATAGCCGGTCGCGAAGCTAAAACTCCAATTGTTACTGCTGTTAGTCTGCAGTTGACCGGTGTTGTTGAGGACGATGAAGTTGTCAGCAGCGGCAAAATCCATGACTGGATCAAGGTCTGTCACCCCCCACTGTTTGACCTTGGAATTCGATCCTTGAGCACAGGTGATCATGGACCATTTTTTGCTCGCAGGATTGAGGTTTGCTACGCTCGATTTTATGGCGAGCACGTCGGAATTGTTCGCCCCGGTATTGTTCAGATGTACGAATGGGCGAGGCCCGGGGTTCGCTGAATCGTTGAGAGCCGCCGGGTTGTAGGGTACGGAATTATCCGTGACGGCTTCGGTGTAGGAGGCGCCCGGGGCAAGGCTTGTGGGTAGCCCGAACCCGGCCATCTCTATATCGTAGCGCATCAGCTCCAGACCGGTCAAATTGGCCATATAGCTCTCGGCCAACCTGCCCTGGGTCCTGTAAGTCCTCAGAAGCTTCAGGTAGGCAGTGGTTGCCGCGCCGATGATAAGCATGACAACCGCCAGGCTGACCATCAGCTCCACCATCGTCATGCCTCGCTGCCTGTTCATTGCATTTGCCTCACAATTGTTTGCAGAGTATAAGTATACGGGTTGTTTTTAAAGAACCATTGAACAGTAAACTGCACCAGGGTCATTCCTGTGGGAGAGCCAGCCCCGGCAGTTGCTGGTCTGCTGAAAGAAACCGTATAAGGGACCGACTTTTTTCTAACCTGCCTCGTAATGGTCTGAGAAACCGGAATATTCTGAATCTGGGTATACGGCATGTTCCTGGCCCATTCCGACTGTTCCTGTGCTAACTTCATTGCATCATTGCGCATCTCGTTCATAAAGCTGTGATCGAGCGCCGTCATTATCCCGACGACCGAAGCCAACATACCGAAGGCCAGAATTATAAGAGTCACCATGACCTCGACGAGCGTAAAGCCCCGTTTATCGCTAAGATTCATAGTCACTGATAGCCCTTATTTTGGCGAACAACTTCCGGAGATCATTTTTCCAAGCGTTATTTTGGTGCTGGTTACGTTCACACAATCCATTGCAGCCCCGTAGGACGATGAAACGCTGAAAATGATCTGAGTGGCGGGATCCGCCGGATTGCCGGTATAATTCAGAAACCCCCTGCCGTCAAAGCTCGCGCTATTCTGGGTCACGCTGACGCCGTTCTCGTTGGCCGAAATGGTAATGGGATACTTCAGTGTTACAGCGGCCCCGATCTGAACGTCCGTACCGGTGTCTTCGATTGAATTATTAAGCGGATTGCTTGCATCATACCTTATCTGGTATAAGGTGGTGGTGGGGATGCCGGCGCCGGTTCCCCAGTACACGCCCGCTACGACTTTCCTTCCGTAGGCGGTCATGCGCCCAAACTGGAGGTCGCTGTAAAGCTGTACCATCTGGTTTTCGATATCGTGTTTCTTTTTCCAGGTCGAATACGAGGGAACGCCCCACGCCAGGAGCAGCACGGTGATCGAAACCACCACCATCAGTTCAACTAGAGTGAAGCCGCGTTCCTCTTTCATCTTTCGATCCATTGTATAATTTGCCCCGTTGGGGTTCCCGACGGATTAGCCGGTTGCACGAGCGGGGGCGAGTTTTCCGGAGGGATGCCGACAAACCACGGGGTCGTCCTTTTGTTGGTGCTCGCGTCGGTGAACGAAGTGGCGGCGTTAACCTGGTTTATCGCCCCGGTAGAGGTTTGCAGATACAGGGTGCCGGTCACGTTGGCCGTGGGAACCGTATATCCATTGCATGTTGTATCTGCGATAGCGGCCCCTGTGGCGCAGTTCAGACCCCACACGCGACTCTGGCCGCCATAGCCGCATGGATCGGAAGTGGGTTCGGTAGTAACAAAATATATTATGTCGCCCGGGTTGCCGGGGGTGCCTGGGTCGATGGTGGGATCGGTAGTCAGTCTTTCGTTCAGATAGGTGCCGGAGGCCGCATTGAGGGTGTACTCCCAGCCGGCCTGATTAAGGAGGCTTGGATTAGAGGCTGCCTGCTGCAAACTGGTGCATGCAGCAGCCGAACTGTTGTTCAGGGAGATTGCGCCGCCGCAATTGTTGTCGTATTGATCGCAGGTGAACGGCAGTCCCATGATATAGTTCAAACCGGCATTGCCTGGCTGCCCATAGTTGTCCTGGGGGGAAAAGTATCTTCCGGTCCCGGCATATAAATACCAACCATTGTTAAAGCACTGCTCCGCCGTCACCCTGGCGGTTATGGGCAGTGTAGCGATATCGGCGTATGTTGTTATGTCATAGGTCCAGTTTGCGGGGTCCAGGGCAGCGGTCGCATCGGTGTTGTTGGTATTGACTTTTCCAATCCCTCCCGTCCAGCCGGTGGGGCTGCCGATTACGGAGTTCCCGTACCCGAAGAAGACAAAGTCCGTATAACCATCCCCGTTTACATCCAGGCCGTTGGTGAAAAGCCTTCCTCCAAAGCCGTTCTTGGTGGTGGCTCCCAAATCCTTGTAGTACATGTTGCCGATACCAAGGTCGGCGTTAAGGGTAAGGACGAAGGCCTGGACGTCCTGGACCGAGCTGCCGTCCGTGCCGTTTGTCGGGCCGGACAGGAACATCAAGTAATACTGATCGCCGCTCTTATAAGTCGGGTTTGACCACTTGTGGATGACCGCCGGCCCGGAGTAGGAATAACCCAGAAATGGATGGCTGAATTCCCAGAGGAGTTTGGGGTTTTGGGCGTCGGTGATATCGAGGGCGTAATACGAAGAAAGCCCGGTGCAGTTGGTCAGTGTGCCCGGCGAAGGACTGTAGCAGGTATCGGGATTGGCGCACGTCACCTGGGCGCATGTGTCCGATGGGGCGTTGATGAGGTATGCGCTGGAACAACTCGAGGTATACGGGGCCGCTGTGCAGTTCGAGACACTTGAGCATGTCTGTCCATTTGACACCCCTGAGCTGTTGAAGCAGTAATTGCCCGGAGTACTGGAATTGATGGCCCCGCCCCCGAGTCTCATCCCGCCAATCAGGACCGTCTTCGACTCCCCGTTTGAATACATCGTTGTTATGTACGGGGCCAAATCGTTGTAATAGAGATGGCAAGTGCCCGGCGGGGGAACGGCAAGGCACCTCAGGTAGGGAAGACTGTTCCTGGGTATGAAGCCCCACAATTCCTGACCCATACTCGAGGTCGGAATTCCCGTCAATTCCGCCACCTGGTAGTCCGATGCATTCAACCCTGAGGTGCTCAGAACTCCCGTCTGAAAGGCGTGCAGCATTCCGTCGTTGGCGCCCACAAAAACGACGCTTTGCTTCTTCTGGCACGTATTGCCGGTAGGGCAATCGGAGTCGAAAGAGCAGGACTGGTTACTGAAAGAAGCGCCATCGGAGCAATACTTGTAATCGGCTTGAACCTGGGGGGTGGAATAAATGATGTCGCCCAGTTTCCATACATTTTGTGTGCAGACGCTTCCATTGCCGCAATCCGGGTTCGAGTTGCATGCATTGTTGCTGAGACCGGTCCCGCTGGAACAGAGGCCCCCGGTCCTGTTCCTGCACGTTGGCAGGTCGGTCCCCCTTACATAATTTATGAGATTTTGCAAAGTTAGAGTTTGCCAATTTGGATTGCTGCTCGATACCTGAAGGCAGGGATCGAAGTTCGACGGCGATCCCAAGGGAGAGGTGCCGGGCGTGGTGAGGGCGGCATTGGTGGTGGCATCGAAGCTGACCAACCCTGTGGCGCTGCTCCCCGGAGTGTAGATTTGCCTGCTTGCGGGCGTTGTCTGGAACAGCAGTTTTCCCGCTTCCCACAAGGGGGTCAGGGAATCCAGACCGACGTTATCGACAAGGTTGTCCGGAACTGGGTTGCCGCTCGTGTCTGCGTAGCCTCCTGAGTAGCGATTTACGGTAAGGCCGGTCTGATTGTCGAATACGAAAGATATCCAATCGTCCTCATTGAGTTCGAGGATATAGTCATGGACGGTATCCTCTCTTATGTTGTTATACGTCGTAGACGTGGTACAGCTCGAGTTATACGGGGCTGCGCAGTTCGAGATGCTGGAGCATGCCTGTCCATTGGTTATCCCGGAGGCGTTGAAGCAAAAAGTATTGCCGTTGTTATATGTCGAGCTGTTATAGAACCAGTAGTCGTACAGATAACCCGGCCAGCTTATGCCCGTCGACCCGAATGCTTTCGTGGGATAAAACACGCCCTGCAGCATGTTGGCGCCATTCTGGGTCTGACCTTCCGAGAGAATCGAGATGGCGCTCCCTGCAGAAACACGCGAGAGAAGGTCAATGATGATGCTATTCAGAGCATCCACAAACTGGGTTGGATTATCGGCGTAATAAGCGTGCCCGGAGGAAGTGGCCGTGCCGCCGGCAACGGCCATCTGGTCCAGGTTTGCCTTTGCTTCAGTGGTAAGGCCCATTCCCAGGACATAAGTTTTGATGGGAAAGGTTTGATTTGTGACGCCGATTGTTTGTGTCACGCCTGTCTGAAGGTTGCCAAGCTGCGTAATGACTTCCTGCAAGAGGCTCGCCATGACTGCAGGGTTTGGGGTGGGTTGCGAGCCGTTCATGAAAGTTGACGGCAAGCCGTCCGTTGCGTAGATAATATAGTTTTTTTGACATAGCGAGCTGATGGGGCTGCTGTACCCGGGAAGCTGGCCATTGAAGTAACTGAACGCCGTATTGAGGGTGCCGGCGGTCGGCGTATTGCTGGCATTGACAATATAGGGACAGGTATTCATTTCCCCTGACGGGCAGCTCATATAGTTGCAAGGACATGAAGGATACCAGGGGGTTGAAGCACATGCGGATGAAGAACATGAATTAGTGGTATCTACGTTTGAATTGAGTATGCTCATAGCATTGCTGGTACAGCTCGAGTTATAAGGGGCTGCGCAGTCCAAGGTACTTGAGCATGCCTGTCCATTGGATATCCCGGAGGCGTTGAAGCAAAAAAAAGAACCGGAGCAGCTCGAGTTATAAGGTGCCGGGCAGTCCGAGGTAGTCGAGCATGCCTGTCCGTTGGATACCCCCGAGGCATTGAAGCAATAATTCAGTGGGCCCACCGGGCCCACCGGAACGTGAAGGTATCCCTGTGGATTGCCGGATCCCTGACTCCAACTGAACCACGTCGGGCCAACCCAATACCAGGGCATCGACTGGCCCCAGTTCCAAAACCCTAAAGCCCAGTCCGAATCGGTGGGTTGGAATTGATAATTTTGGCATCCGTTTGTCGTCGTGCCGTCCCAGCCAGTATAACCATTCCAGCTATCGCTGGTTCCCTGTTTATTGGGGCAATATGTGTAGACATTCGCAGCACTTTCAGCCGGACTGTACGGGGAGTATCCGCTTACGGGATCGTCCGCTCCGGTATACCCGTACAAAGTGCCGTCGTCTCCCCAGTCATAGAATGGATCTGTCTGGTTATAGTAAACCGTAGTATTGAAGCCTAAGGGATTATGGTACTGCCACATTTGAGTCTTGGGGTAGGCCAGTCCGCAATACCTTGCTCTTGTTGGGTCGCCCGGGAGGTAATGGGTAATTATGAGATCGGGAAAGTTTGTCTGTGTCCCGTCGTTGTGGGTGAAGAGCTGACTCGTAAAACTTGTAAACGTTTGGCCGATGGATGCATTGGGTTGACAAGCCGCATCGCAGGCTGCCTGTGAGGCGGTGTCGTTTGGGTTCGTGCAGTAATCGACGCACGCCTGTGGCGGCCATGTAAGTATGTTGACCGGGTCGGGGTTGGGGCAGTATGAGTTTGGATTATATGAAGCAAAAGGCATGGCGTTGTGGATTTGCATGGCCGTAATGTCATTGGGCAGTGAGTATGTCATTATTCCGACATTGGCTTTCCCCTGGAGGCTTGTCACCACGTTTTGCAGCGCCTGTTTCGCCACCACCGTCTTGCTGACCGGAGAATACGAACCGACGGCGTTGCCGTAGAAATCTTCGTCCATACTATTGGAGTTATCTAGGATTATTAGTATGTTGGGACTGACCCCGCTGGCGATGAACGGAGGGGAGAGCGAATTGCTGCATGCGCCGCCGAAGAGGTCTCCGGGTAGAAAAGCGAATGAAAAAAAAGAAAAGAGCGCAAATATCTCAAGGGCCCGCTTCATAGGGTGCTGCTCCTCAAATTGTCACCTGAGTCTATGAATAACCGTTTCATTTCAAAGTCACCGCCACCAGGCTGCCGTTTTCGAAAACCAGTTCGGCTGTCCTCATTTTTGTTACGCGATGGCTGTTGTCGATAACTTTGGCCGAACTCGGGATTTTGAATGTTCTCCAATCTTTGGAATAGATCGAGGCACCCTCGACCCGGTCCACGACAATATTGACGACTTCCCTTTGAACGGAGGGCGGCGACGGCGATGAAGTCGTGGCCGGCGACGCTTTGGAGGGTGCTGATGAAGTAGCGGCCGGCGACGCTTTGGAGGGTGCTTTGGAATGCGCACCTTTTTGAGTTGCCTGCCCTGTAGTGGTGAACGCCATTGCGCTTAATGGATAAAACAACGACATAAGATACAAAATGACGATGCCCAAAGTACTGAGTCCAGGCATGGGAAACTTCCTCCGTCGTTGACTCATAACGATATCTTCACCTTTATTGAAATAACCACTGGAAGACGGAAAATTTCAGCGCGTTCGTATTCTGTACGGTCGGCGTGGCAGTATTTGCGCTGATGGTCAACTTGTCAGCAGCGACACCAGCGTAGATTTGTCTCGTTGCCGCAACCTGGTAATAGGGCGAAGTGGCCGAGGTAGGCGGTATCGAGACATAGAAGGTATAATATTGCACATTGGCGTTGTTGGCGCAGCCGCTGCAATTGGCCAGGCATGACGATGTGCTGGCAAAGGAAGGAAGGCATTGTATGGTGCTTGCGTAACGCCCATTATCCGTATAGAACTCCTCCATCTCGAGCCGGGCGGTAAGCAGCATGCTGACAGCCTGCCCCTGTTTCGTACGGTTCACGTAATTGATGTAAGCCGGCGTTGCCACCGCAGCCAGGATAGCCACGATGGAGACAACCACCATCAGCTCGACAAGGGTGAATCCTTTTTTGCCGCACATATGGCAATATCCCCACTTTCCGTGCAGAGTGTTTTCATTTTTACTATGACGGCATAATCTCCCGAAGTGAGGCATGCACTTTTTGTGCCTCTTGACAAACAGACGAATCGAGGACTCCATTCGAATCGCCAATCATAAGTGGTTTATTGATAAGTCCCCAATAACGATCTGGTTTTTCACTATGGCGAGTCCAAATATCAGCAGCGTCGATTTTCGAAAATAAACGATCCCCGGCGTCAGTGTGCCAAAAATTGTCACTACGTCATCGCCTTGACAGAAATCTTAATGGCAAAATGGTAATTCGGATTTTGCTGGAAATTCAGAGAGAGTTTTTTGGGGGGGACAGCCTGGAAAAAATCGCATCGCTCCGCGATGAGTGAACAGCGCGCAGAAAAAGCTTTCGGACTCAAGACTTCAGGGAGAGGCTTCGCCAGTTCAAGAGCGGGCGGGGATAAACCCCATAAGCGCTCAAATAAGCGCGTAAGTACCTTAATTTATTAGAGTAATATTTATAATTTTTGTCGCCCCGGCACAAACCGAGGTCCAGTGCCCTTACCTAATGATATTACAATAAAAATCAAACGCTCTGGATTCCGGCCCCCGGACTGGACACTTCCGGGGCAGGCCCCGCCGGAATGACGGACTTTTTCCCTGTAGCTGCTCGTCTTTATTTGAGCGCTTATGGGGATAAACCCCGCCCCTACTATAACTGGTGACAGTTACTTGATGCAGAGTGTGAAATTTAATTCCTATCCATCTGTGCCCCTCTGTCTTCGAAAAGACTTGGTGGGCTGCGCTTCGAGACTGTGTCGAAATTCAGAAACGCTCGGTAAAGTCCGATAGGGCTAGGCTCTGCTTCCCTCTTTTGAAAAGGGGGATAGAGGGGGATTGCAAATGCTTATGAGGTATCGGATAATTAAAATCCTCCCTGCCCCCAAT
>JBKQTS010000245.1:0-5921 GCA_052143075.1 Syntrophobacteraceae bacterium
CATCCATACGAAAGCTTTCCTCCCTGTAAACTTTGAGCGGTTCACAGGTGGGAGGCTTTCGTATATTCCCGGAAATGTCAAACTCTGCGAGTCCCCCGGCAGAGCCGGAGGTTTACCCTGTTAATTAGGCAGCATACAATCATGTGCACGAGCAGTTCCCGGTGGAAAGTCTCCGGCGCTTGGCAATGCCAGGAAGTTGCGCGGAGGGTGCACTTAAAATCCCGGTAGAATGTCTCTATCTCCCAACGCGCTTTCGTGGTTGCGAGTCGCGAGTCGCAAGTCATTCACCATTACGGGTGTATCGAAGTTTCTCAATTCCTCAATTCCTCAATTCCTAAATCCGCTTTTCTACTTTTTGCCGCTTCTCGTTGCCGCTTCTCGTTGCCGTTTTGCAGGTCCAAATCATCCCGCGGTATAATATCGTCGGATTAAACAGGGTAGCGGGTTGCGGGTTTCCACTGCGGCCTCACAAAAGATCAGCCGCGAACTTGAAGCATTTCACGCGCTTCCAGAACGTTAACCGCGAACCCGCAACGTAGTGAGGGTTCAGTCCCCAGCTCTCAGTCCTGAGTTAGCGCAAATGGAAACAGTCTCCCAAAAGTTTCCATATTTTTCCATCACGTTTCCAGGGTGTTTCCATCTGTTTCCATGCGGACAAAAGGATCAAGGGCATCGGCAGAGTGAGATCGCAAGCCGCTTTCCTCGGCTTTTACTCAGACCTCAGTCCCCTGTCCTCAGTCCTGCGTAACGGCCCGCGTTGTCGAGCGGAAAATGTTTATGGTGCTCATTTTGACTCAACCGGGCCATGACGGCAGTAAACCAAAAATTCCCATGATGTTTCCAGGATGTATCCATGGCAAAGAAAAAGACTAATGATGACACACTCTTATAATTGATCCGGGATGGAAACAGCCCGGCCGAGGCAGCGAGCCGGACCGGAGGTCCGCGTACTACCCGGAGCAACAGTACCACCAGATTGCCCAGCGCCGGACCGGAGGTCCCCAGTCCTCATTGAATTTGGATTGTATTTTCAATAAACGGGGCCAAGGGTTTCGGGTCGAAATCAGCTTGTGGCTCGTCGACCCGCGAATACTGACTCGTGACATTCAGTTTCACAGCGGAATGTCGGCTCTTTGAAAACTAAATGATAACGACGGCTTTCCACTTGGCGTTTTTTCGCGTCTTTCCATGTCCGGTCCACGATCCGTGCAAGACTCCACGTCCTTGCGTGAAAACTCCCCGTTGCCATTGTTTTAAATTCGTGTCAATAATGCGCCCCGAAACTCTGGTGACATTCTCACTCCAAAAGAGTCTGAGCTTATGATCGCCAAAACATACACAGGAAGGAGTTTTATGGAGGCGGCCACTATCCTGAAGGTTGTGGGGTTTATAGCTGTAGTATCAGCGGCAGTGGTGCTTTTCTTCATCCGGACTAAGAACGCGCATGAGTACATTTCCCGCCTCGGCGAGTACAGCGGATATACCCACGCCTCCTATGACGGTTACCAGCGCCGTTCCGCCTATCTGACCCTCGCGAACGGGACAAGGCTTGCCTACGACCTCTATCTGCCGACAATGAAAGGGGTCCCGGCCACAGCCCGACTGCCCGTGCTTTTTAAGTACACACCTTATCTGCGCACGTTTACCATTTTCGACAAAGCCGGGAACAATATCATCGCCGGCCTGTTCGACCTCGGATGGAAAGAGAGGGCTTTCCTGCGGCTCCGCTACTGGCTTCGCAAAGATGGATACCTCATGGACCAGGTCTTCAGGGTCCCGTTCCTCAAAAATATGTTGAGGCACGGATATGCCGTCATTGTAGTGGAAAGACCAGGTACCGGCTCATCCTTCGGGATCATGGACGCCTCTTTTGAGGCAGGGATCAAAGAGGTTGATGAGATCCTGAACTGGATCTCGGACCGGGAGTGGTGCGACGGCAACATCGGCATGTACGGAGACTCTTTCCAGGCGATGATCCAGTTCGTTGCCGCGGCGTCAGGCAACGAGCACCTGAAGGCCATTTTTCCCGTCTCGAGTGGGTTCGACATGTACAGCGGCCTCGGCTACCCGGGCGGGGTCTACAACAAGACTTTTGCCGCTTTTTTTGCCTGGTCGACCTCTTTTCTCGAACGAGTGGCGACGCCCGTGGATGACGACAAGGACGGGACAGTGCTCCGGCGAATCCAGGAAGAGCGCAGGGATGCAACCCTCTCAAAACAATCTGAAGCCTGGCTGAAAGGCTTCCCGTTCAGGGACAGCGCCACGGACGGAGGCGTCAAGGTGTGGGAGGGACCAGCGAACCTTTACCCACTCCTGGATCGGATCAACCGATCGGGCATCCCCGTCTACATGACCGCCGGTTGGTACGACCTGTTCTCAGGCGCACGAGACATGCTTCTCTGGTACGCTAACCTGACATTGCCCAAGCGTCTGCTTATCCGGCCGGCCGATCACAGCCAGGTCGAAAAGGATGGATTTGACATCAACTACGGTGTCGAGGCACATCGTTGGTTCGATTATTGGCTCAAAGGCATCGACAACGGCATCATGAAAGAGGAGCCGCTCCAGTATTACGTGATGGGCGCCGGGAAGAACGACGCGTGGCGCACGACGGCCCGCTGGCCCCTGCCCACCCGGGAAGCTACCCGATTCTACTGTGGCCCGGGGAGGACTGGAAGCGTCGCCTCCGCCAACGATGGCCTCCTCTCTCCCAAACCACCGGGCCCAACCGACGGCGGCGCAGACGACTACAGGATAGACTACTCGACAACCAGCGGCATTCGCACCCGATGGAACGCCGTCAATTGGTCCCGGAACTATCCCGATATGACGCCGAACGACAGAAAAGCACTGACTTACACGACCGAGCCTACGGCTTCAGACACTGAGATCACCGGCCATCCTACCGTCTCCCTCTGGTTTCTCGCCGCCGTCCCGGATGTCGACTTCTTCGTGTATCTTGAAGAAGTGGACGGTACGAGATCGACTTACGTGACAGAGGGCTGCCTGAGGGCCTCTCACCGGGCCTTGAGCGAGGCCCCTTTCGCCAACCTGGGCATGGTCTATCACGGCCACCGCCGGAGCGAACTGGAGCCGGTGTCCGCAGGCGAGCCGACGCCCCTCGTGTTTAACCTCCTGCCCGTCTCCCACGTGTTCCGCGCGGGCAATCGCATCCGCATCACCATCACCTGCGCCGATGCCGACAATTTCGAGACGCCGTCCCTCGAGCCAGCGCCGGAGATCCGCCTGCTGCGCGATCCACCTCACGCTTCGTGTGTCGATCTCCCGGTCATTCGCCATCGCTAAGGCGGAGCCATCGCTCCGCGATGAGTGAACACAGATATTGCGCTTCTTCCCGCCTGAGTTCCTTCCTGCCCTTCTACGGCTTCGTCATCCTGCTCTTTGCACCATCCAAGCCAAAGCGCATAGAGTTATCTACATGTAGAGTTTTATATACATACAGTGATAACCTTAGGTAATCTCGAATAATTATGGGGTGGCGCACTCAAATTAGGTAGTGTTTTCTATGCGCACGATAATCGTTTTTCAATGCACATGCGCTGGCCCAAAGGCCCACGGAACCTGATGCACTGCCGTTTGAGGCATATGGTCCCCAACGTGCGAAAAACCTGGCAGGGTAATTGCTACTATTTGATCCGATACTCCAGAGAAGGTCAAGGCCGGCAATCCCGGGCGAAAAACCGGGAAAGGCTGGTAAGAATACAATAAAGACGGGACGAGAAAAACGGCGCAGTAATCCGGCACGCAGGCATGGCCCGGCCTGACCGCGCCGGCCATCTGCGGATTTTCGTCCACCACCTGAACTTTAGACAAGGAGATTACACGGCTATGGCACACTTCAAGGTAAACCCCAAGGACATTTTTTTCATTTTAAAGGATCAGATCGGCTACGGGAAACTTTGCGAGCTCGAGCGTTACCGCGAACTCGACGAAGCAACCCTTGACATGCTGGTCAACCAAGCCATCAAGTTCGCCTCGACGGAAATTGCTCCCCTGCAGGAAATCGGCGAGAAATGGGGCGTCGTTTACGAAAACGGACAGGTCAAGAACCCGCCCGAGTTCAGGAAATCTTTTGAAGTTTGCGCCGAAAATGGGTGGATAGCGCCGTCTGAGGACGTCGAATACGGCGGACAGGGATTCCCGCGCATGATGACCGTCGTTATCAATGATTTCATGTACGGGGCGTGCCAGTCTTTCAATATGTGCCCGAGCCTCACCCATGGAGCGGGACATCTCATCGAAAGCTACGGGTCCGAGAAGCTCAAGGAACTATTCCTCAGCAACATGTATTCCGGCAAATGGGCCGGGACCATGGCCCTTACCGAGGCGGGCGCCGGGTCCAACCTTGCCGCTATAAAGACCACGGCATACAGGGAGGGGGACCATTTCAAGATCAAGGGCAACAAAATATTCATTTCCTGGGGCGACCACGATCTGACCGAGAACATCATTCACCTTACGTTGGCCCGGATCGAGGGCGCACCTGAGGGGGTTCGGGGGATTTCACTCTTTGTCATCCCCAAGATCAGGGTCAATCCCGATGGATCTTTGGGAGAGCCAAACGACGTGCTTTGCGGGGGTGTCGAGAAAAAACTCGGTCTGCATGCCTCTCCAACCGCCCAGCTCATCTTCGGTGATAATGACGGATGTATCGGATATCTTTGCGGCGAGGAAAACAAAGGCCTTGCCGCAATGTTTCAGATGATGAACGGCGCCCGCATCGGCACAGGCGTCAGCGGCATGACCCTGGCCAGCACGGCCTACCAGAACACGTTGCAGTACACCAAGGAACGCATCCAGGGCTCCGCCCTCGATAGAAAGAAGCCCGGGTCTGTGCCTATTATAGACCATCCCGACGTCCGGCGCATGCTGCTCTGGATGAAGGCCATGGTGGACGGCATGCGCTCCATGCTCTATACAGGCGCTTACTGGATCGAGCTTTCCACAGAGCTTCCCGACGGTGCGGAAAAGACGCATTACCAGAATCTTGTCGACTTCCTGACCCCCATAGCCAAGGCCTACTGCTCGGATATGGGCTTCCGCGTGTGTGAGATGGCCATACAGTGCCTTGGTGGATATGGCTTTTGTAGTGATTATCCCCAGGAGCAGTACCTCAGAGATTCAAAAATCATGTCTCTTTATGAAGGTACAAACGGGATCCAGGCCATGGACCTGATGGGACGCAAGATGACGATCGACGGCGGAGCCCCTTTTAAAGCATTCAAAAGTGAGGTTGAACAATTCTGCCAGAAAAATCGTGAACATGCCGCACTGGGAGACAGAGTCCGAGCGCTCTCGGGAGTTGCCACCCGCCTCTGGGAAGCTGCCGGGGAAATGACCAAAAGGATGGCTACCGATACTTTACACTGGGCATCCTACACTTATCCGGCCCTGCTGGCGTTTAGCGAGGTGACGATGGCCTGGAGGCTTCTCGATATGGCGATTATTGCTTATGAACCCTCCCAAAAGCAGGGAGAGGAAAACGACTTCTACCGAGGGAAAGTTTTACAGGCTACCTACTTCGTCGACACGACATTGCCCCATACTCTTGCGACAATCGAGTCATGCCTCCGGCATGGACGGGAAGTGCTGGAGATGCCCGAAAAGGCTTTTTAGCCTCAGCAGATGCAAAACGGCGGGCGCGATAAGTCGGCGCCCGCCCTACTACTGTTGGCAGGCTGCAATCACAATATGTCATGGAATTTGTGGAATGGACTACTGAGGGTGATAAGTTATGGGAAGAGAGCTTAAAGAGGTTGTCGTTATAGATGCGCTTCGAACCCCATTTGGCAAGGCCGGGGAAAAGGGCATGTTTTGGAAAACCCGCGCAGACGACCTCTGTATTCCCCTGCTCAAGGCCCTTATCGACCGCAATCCGACGGTAGAGCCCGCCCTGGTCG
>JBKQTS010000246.1:0-10123 GCA_052143075.1 Syntrophobacteraceae bacterium
TCAGCGCATCCTCGACGCGCGCTTTCTTTTCCTTCATCTCTGTTTCGGTGGCCGCGCCCACCTTGATTACCGCGACCCCTCCGACCAGCTTGGCAAGCCTTTCCTGGAGTTTTTCACGGTCGTAGTCGGAGGTCGTCTCCTCGATCTGGGTACGAATCTGCTTCACACGGCCTTCGATAGCGTCGCGCGAACCCGCTCCGTCAACTATTGTCGTGTTGTCCTTATCGATCTTAATGCGTTTGGCGCTCCCCAGGTCTTTGATTGAAACGTTTTCAAGTTTAACCCCGATGTCTTCGGTGATTACCTGGCCGCCGGTAAGCACAGCGATATCTTCGAGCATCGCCTTGCGCCTGTCGCCGAAGCCGGGGGCTTTGACGGCGCTCACTTTCAGCGTGCCCCGCAGCTTGTTTACAACCAGGGTCGCGAGCGCTTCGCCTTCCACGTCTTCAGCTATGATCAACAGCGGACGGCCCATCTTGGCTATCTGTTCGAGCACGGGCAGCAGGTCTTTCATATTGCTGATTTTCTTCTCGTTGATCAGGATCGCGGGGTCATCGAGTACTGCTTCCATCCGCTCGGGATCGGTCACAAAATAGGGAGAAATGTATCCGCGGTCGAACAGCATGCCTTCTACGACGTCGAGCGTGGTTTCCATGCTCTTGGCTTCTTCGACCGTGATCACGCCTTCCTTGCCCACCTTGTTCATGGCTTCGGCAATAATATCCCCGATCGTGGCGTCGTTGTTGGCGCTTATCTTACCGACCTGGGCTATCTCTTTCTGGTCCTTGATGGGTTTGCTCAGCTTTTTCAGTTCATCGACGACGGCTGAGACCGATTTTTCGATTCCGCGTTTTAGGGCCATCGGGTTGTGCCCGGCGGCCACCAGTTTCGCGCCTTCGCGGAAGATGGACTGCGCAAGGATCGTGGCGGTAGTTGTCCCATCGCCTGCAACGTCCGAGGTTTTGCTCGCCACTTCCTTAACCATCTGAGCGCCCATGTTCTCGAACCTGTCCTCCAGTTCGATTTCCTTCGCGACCGTTACGCCGTCCTTGGTGATAGTGGGCGAGCCCCAGGATTTTTCCAGCACCACGTTGCGGCCCTTCGGGCCAAGGGTCACTTTGACTGCGTTGGCCAGAGTGTCAACGCCCTTCATCATTCTCTCTCTTGCCTTAATGTCGTATTTGATCTCTTTGGCTGGCATCTTTTCGATCCTCCTTTGCCTTTGCGCCCATTATTCGAGAATACCAAGGATGTCGTCTTCACGCATCACAAGGTAATCTTCATCTCCGAACTTGATTTCCGTTCCGCCGTACTTGCTGAAGAGCACGCGGTCGCCCGGCTTTACCTGCAACGGGATGATTTTGCCTTCCTTGGTGAGAATTCCGGTCCCAACAGCGATCACCTTGCCCTGTTGGGGCTTTTCTTTGGCCGTATCAGGAATGATGATGCCTCCGGCGCTCTTTTCCATTTCCTCGAGACGTTTAATGATGATTTTGTCGTGAAGTGGTCTGTAAGCCATTCTTCTGCACTCCTTGATTCTTTGGTGGATTTATCAGGGACCCGATCGAAAGCATATATTAGCACTCTTTTTGACTGAGTGCTAATTAATATAAAGCGGCGACCGGAAAAATCAAGGCGGAAAATCTTTATTTCCCCGGAAGACAGGGTTTCACCGCAGAGGCGCGACATCGCCCGGACAAGGAGAGGAGACAGAACTGCCTTGGGCCGGAACCAAAAGACGAAAAGCAATTCACCACAGAGGACGCAGAGAAAATCAGGCTCATCCGGCAAATAAGCACCCGGATGCGAGGCATCATGTTTCGGTCGTCCACCGGAGGATCCATATTTTCGCTGCCATGGAAACACATGGAAACATCGTGGAATATCCGCCGACTGTTTCCAATGGTATGAGCGTGTCATCATTGATGTTTTTCCCTGCCATGGAAACATCTTGGAAACACCATGGGAATTGCCTGCCGACTGTTTCCAATCTTAAGGGCCTGTCTTCATTGATCTTTTTCATATGCTAAGAAAATTATTTGGAAACATCGTGGAAACAATCGACTTACCGTTTCCATCCCAGATCTATCGTAAGAGCGTGTCATGATTTACCCTTTTGCCCGGCACGCAATGGAAACACACTTCGGAAACATATGGAAGCTGTCGGAGAGCTTGTCTCCATCCCTGATCAACCGAAGAGAGTGTCATCCTCAGTCTTTTTTCTCCTGCTGTGTCCTTTTCTATTTTTCAGCTATCAGGGTACCCGTTTGCCGGAAGACCCGAAAATCTTTCTTAGAGCCGGATGAAGGGGGTAGCGAGGTGGATGGGCACGGAAAAAAATCGAAGAACGCGCAAATGAGCGCGAAGGATATACCCTTTGGCCGGCAGGCTTGTCCTGAGCTTGCAGGGAAGGAGGGCAAGCGCCCTCCCCGCCGGAACGAGTTTGTCCATTGTAAATACAGGGCAAATACAGTTGGGGCCGGTGCAACTCCTTGATTTAATTGACACACTCTCTGCGAATACAATGAGAATGCAGGAAGACAGCGCGACCACCAGATTTGCTCAACCACTGGGGGCGTCGCAGGTATGCTGCTCAAGGCCCTTTTGCAAAGGCAATTCGCGGGGGATGCACGGTACGCGTGCCTCCTCGCGATATGCGGGACCAAAGTACCCAAGATTGAATCCCGGAGTTCTGTATGCATACACAACCCTACCGGAGGTCGCGCCTTGCAGACGTCCCACCTGGCAACCTACAGAAGGGTGGTCATCGGGGCTGTTATATTTGCGCTCAGAACAGGGTGCTCATCGAAGGTCATCGAATTCGGCCTTTATGAAATCGATGTAGTATTCCTGTCCGATCTCGAACATCTCTGCGGCCGCGAGATTTGCACATCCGAGTTCGAGTTTGCCGGAGGGCCTGGCCCGCCAGAACTTCGTGTTCTCATGGCCGGGATCTCCGCCCCCATGAATAGGAGACATGATCACAGTCCGGACTTCTCCGCGAATGTTGTGATCCTTTTTTCCCTCTACAGGGAGGCTAGTAAAATGGCGCCGAATCTCGTCCACTTTGAATTTAACTCTTACCATTGATTTTAGTCCTTTCTGTGTGGTCTCCCTATGTCCGGACCATGTCCCGTCACTGTGGTGGATAGGTTTTGACCATGCGTTCCGCGGTGATAAGTCTTTTACCGCCCCAAAGCGTCTTGCCACTCGTCGTGGTCTACTGATGCCGACGCGGCGCAGGCCGGAGCCCCTCAACCCCTTAATTCCCCAGTTCGTTGCAATTCGGGCAATAGGATATCAGAAATGGATTTGGCCCTGCAAAACGGTAACCAGAAGCGGCAACCAGAAGCGGTAATAGAAACGGCAATAGAAACGGCAAAAAGAAAAAAATGGGGGCCTCAAAAAAACTGTTGCATTTCGTATTCGCCATGGTATAGGTCAGCGTACTGTCGAACGACTATACAGGTACTACCGTATTACCGAACGATTAAGGAGATTGAGATGGGCAGACCAACTATCGAAGAGCTGGAGGCAATCCTGAAGAGGGAAGAACAGGTGGAGATCGACATTTTGCCGAACGGCGAAGTCCGTGAGCGAGGGAAGGGAACGGCGCAAGAACTCGGTGGCAAAAAGCCGCTAACCATGCGCGAGAATCTCGGTGGCGAATATTAGGAAAGGGGGGACTGAGGTGATGGATATTCGACGTATCCGAGCAGAAGTGTTACGAGCCACGGCGACATTTGCGCTCGTTGGGGCCTATCCGACAGGTGACGGAGGTGTCTATGTAAAGGCTGGCCTGCAGACGTCTGTCGGAAAAACTTACGTGGCTGCCGTTTACTTTCCCAACTACCCACATCAGGCACCGAAAGTTTATATCACTACTCCCCCCCTGCTTAACAGCCCTCACCAGTATAATGACGGAACCATTTGTTACATTCATCCGAACATGTGGAATCCCGGAATCCACGACCTGACGTTCGTCCTCGGGCGTACCGCGAAATGGCTCAACAAATACGAAGTATACCGGACGAAGGGACGTTGGCCGGGCGCGGGGTTAAAACACTACTAATGGATAAAACACTAATGCAACAGGATTTTGGGCTACTCTCAATGACCGAATTGCGAAGCCAACCAGGCGAAATTCTTGATCGCGTGGCGAGGGGGGAAGCATTTATCATCGAGCGCAATGGCAAACGGAAGGCATGTCTTGTGCCTCTCTCGCTTTTCTTCCCGGATGTTTCCCCTGTCAGAATCGCGGACGAGCTTAAAGAACTCGAAAAATATGGCGAGAAACCACGTATCACAATTACTGAGAATCGAGAACTGACATTCTGCTTCACGCACAAACTGGTTGATGAAACCGAGATTGAACTGAAAATCGTTCTGCCACACGGCTATCCGAACAACTGTCCGCGCACGTATGCGGATTTGATCAGTGGCAAAGTGCCCCATCGATGGAGCGACGGTGCGCTGTGTCTGTACGGCGTCATGAGTGTATGGAATCCCGGAGAACACACCGTTTTCTCAACGTTGATGTTTGCTCGCAGGTGGCTCCGACATTACGACACATGGCGACAAACCGGCCAATGGCCTGAACAAGGAGGGTCGGCGAATGAATGACGACAAGCTGTTCGCGCGCATAGCGCCTCTTTTCGACGTGGGGTTATTGAGTAAGGCGCGTGTGCTTATCGCCGGTTGCGGATCGGGAGGAAGCCAGGTTGCCCTGCAGCTTGCGATGGCCGGCATTCGTAACTTCTCTTTGTTTGACTCCGATGCGCTTAACCCGGAAAACGTAATCCGTCACGCGTGTGGTATCCGCTATATCGGTCGACTGAAGGTCGATGCACTGGCAGACGTTTTGCTCGACCGCAATCCTGCAATCAATATTGATCGGCATAATATCGACCTCATGTCTTGTGCCGGCCTTGCTGACCATGTTCAACAGAGCAGCGTCGTGGTACTGGCGACAGACAACGAACCCACGCGGTTCCTTCTTAATCAGGTGTGCGTGGAAACTAAAACCGCATTTGTGGTTGGCCGGGTCTTTACCCGAGGCATCGGCGGAGAAGTGTTCGCCTATCGCCCTGGAGAGAGCGGGTGTTTGGCCTGCCTTGAAAGCGTTCTTCAGCGCACAAGATTTCGAGACGGAATACGTGAAATCGATCTGGTTTCCGATGAGGAACGGGAAAAGCTCTACGGGCTTGAAGTGAGCGAGATCAAGGATTCACCGGGACTAAATGTAGATATTGCTTTCATCACGTCTTTTCATACTCGGTTTGTGCTCGACTCCATCGCCCGAACGCTCCCGGAACGGCCGAAGTACTTGCCGCCGATTGAGCGGAACTATGTTGTCTGGGGAAATCGCCCTGTCCATCCGTTCACCAAGCACTTTGAACTGCAACGAATGGGGCTAGCACCGCTGGAGGAGTGTCGCATCTGTAAAAACGGAGAGCTGACATGAATTTTTACAAGACTGCCGACGTGCGCCTGATCTTACCTCAAGCCGCGCTAAAGGTAATTTTCGACGAGTGTGACGGTTTCGATCAGGACGAGACCGGCGGGCGTGTCATTGGCACTTTCGAGGAAGACCGAGGCAAACTAACCCTGCATGTTAGCGGGATGATTGAGTCCGGTCCTCGGGCGCAACGCTCGGCGGTCAGCTTCTTTCAGGACGGAAAATATCAGGAGCGTATTTTCCGCCAGATCGAGAACCGGCATCCAGAGATTGAGCATCTCGGCAACTGGCACACGCACCATGTAAACGGACTACAGAACCTCAGTGGCGGAGACATTGCCACTTATAGCCGCACGGTGAATCACCATCACCACAACACTCCTTTTTTCTATGCGCTTCTAGTGACCGCGAAGAACAGCACCTTTAACCCGCTCCGCCGGTACAGCATAAAGCATTACCTGTTCCGCCGCGGCGATGAGCGCATATACGAGATTCCACCGCAACACGTTCAGATCGTGGCCAGGCCACTGCTTTGGCCTGCGGCACCGTCTCCGGATGCTAAACCCACACGGCAACCGACCTCCAACGAACTCGGTATACGCCGCGAACGGGTATATGACCATGACATTCTCGGTGAGTTTTATCGCGGAATTCGCCCATTCACTTCTCTAAAACTTGGGGTTTACTGGCGCGGCCCCCTTGAACTTTTGGACGGCTCCAGTGTGCAGGTAGTTGTGCTTGAGGACTCGGCTGCAGATAGGCCGTGCTATTCCGTGACGTTGCAAGAGCTCCCCGATTCCCTGAAAGGCATCGCGGAAGAACTGGCAAAGGTAGAGTTTCCGTCAGCACGGGCAGCATTGATCACGACCGAACGTAGTTGCAACCGCGCTCTTTACCAACAGCGCGGCCATATGCATCAAACAGATGTTACCGCCTGAGAGGGGGCCATCTATGGACGTCTTCACACTTTATGTTGGACAGGGAGCTCTGGCTGCGGTTCGTGCAGGCGACGAGGCTATAGTCATCGACGGGCATATGCCGAATTGCGATGACGTGACGCAGGATCAGATCGAGCAGAGCCTCGACTCAGACCTTTCCAAAAAGACTGTGCGCGGATTGGTTCTCACTGGGCTCGATAAGGATCATGCATGCCCCGCTGGTGTGGAGTCCATTCTGGCCCATCACGAGCCGGACTGGATTATGTATCCCACGTGTTACAAACCCACAGACGCGGCTTCGGAGGTCTTCGGCATTATTGACAAGCACGAGAAACGTCGGAAGAAAACATCGCATCCTCTCGAGCGCAGGTCGGTACGCGTCGACAATGTCGATTCGCGAATTCTCACAGGCTTGGCAAAACACTTCACCTTTGAGCTGTTTTCTCCGCATATGGATGACATGGACAGCTCCAATAACAGCAGCATCGCTCTCAAATTGACCGGGCTTGACCAGACAGGTTTCAGCTATCTGATTACGGGCGATACGGAAACGGAGAGGTGGGACAGCATCAGTCGCTATTTCGGAAAGTATTTGTCTTCCCCGGTAATGGCAGCGCCTCATCACGGATCAACCAACGGTGTCAACCCTCGCGCGCTCCTCAAAATAAACCCGCACACTGTGCTTATCAGTGCCGGCGTGGACAATTCCTACGGACACCCGGACGGGGCGGCCGTCAAAGTGTACAGAACCGTGGCGAAGGACGTATTTTGCACCAACACACCACCGGAGGGCACGTGCCTGTTTACCAGGCGTGTGGGCGACGGTTATGAAACACGGACCGTTCGGCACTTCGACCGGGTCTCGGCCGATGTCGGATGAAAGGTCTCAAGCCATGAGCCTTCAGATAGGGCTTGCCTGTTCTGGCGGCGGCATTCGAGCCATGGCATTTCACTCTGGAGTGCTTCGTTGGCTTGCCGAGGCAGGGCAACTTACCCAGATCGTTCACGTGTCATCAGTCTCTGGAGGCAGCCTGCTGATAGGACTAATCCTGCGCCTTTCAAACTGGTGTTGGCCTTCTGCAGAGCAATACAAGACCGTGGTGCTCCCGCAGACGCGGAAAATCCTCACAGAGCAAGACTTGGTAATCCAAGCACTGCTTCGTCTCATCCAGCCGATGAACTGGAATTACCTGCTTTCCAGGGCAAATGTTCTGGCTCGAACAATCGAAACTACGTGGGACATAGGTGCCCATCTCGCGGACCTCCCGGAGGCTCCAGTATGGTCAATCAATGGGACGACGGCCGAAACCGGTCGACGTTTTCGATTCAAAAGAACTGCCGTTGGTGACTACGAACTCGGATACGCGGATGCGGCCAACTTCAAGGTGGCCGACACGATGGCAATTTCAGCTGCTTTTCCCGGCCTGATCGGGCCGTTTGCTATTCGAACAGTCGATTACGCGTGGTATAAACGTGAGTCATGGAACGACAAGATCGAATCTGCAGAAAAGAAGCAGCCGCCTTTCGAGCGCCTGCATCTTTATGATGGCGGGGTCTATGATAATCTCGGTATCGAACCGCTTTTCGACAGTGGGAAACAAGAATTGAAGGATGGGGTTAACTTCATATTAATTTCGGATGCAGGCACAGCCCTTCCAAGGGCAAAACTGATGTCCTCCCTCAATCCTTCCGCCTGAAGCGCGTGGTAGACATCATGTCCGACCAGACCCGCGCGTTGCGAGTTCGCAGCTTCATCGCTTTTCTGCAGACCAATCCAGGGAAAGGGGCCTATTTTCAGATAGGCGCTGACGCTCGAAAAAAGATAGAGACCTATAGGGAACAGAATGCGTCTACCGCGGATGCGCTACTGAAGGAGACTTGGCTCAACGCCCAAGATGCTGTACGTGCCGCTGGCTACGTTACGACTCTTCGCAGGATGCGTGAAGATGACTTTGACCTGGTTGAGCGTCACGGCTACGAAACAGCAAAATGGAACTTGAAGTTATTCGCTGGTTTCGATCGATAGGTGAAAAACGGGACAGAAGGGAGCCTATGGCCAGTCCACAAGAACAATACTATCAGTTTAGAGATGACCTAGTTAAATGTCAGCTTTCCAATGATGAGAATTATGATAAGTCGGTTCTTTCACTTTCAAGTGCTGGCTTGGGTTTGTCTCTTGCTTTTATAAGAAATCTAAATCCAATGCACTGTAAATATTTATTAATTCTTTCGTGGGTTTTATTTGCAATTGCAATCATAGTAACGATTATATCATTTCGAGTTAGTCAATTTAGCATAGAAAGGCAAATGGAATACGCGGAAGAATACTATATCAATGGAAAAGGGGAGTATCATAAAAAGATAAATCCATTCAGCTCAATAACAAAACGGCTGAATTATAGTTCGGGCACAGCTTTTATATTGGCTGTCATTTTTACCGTAACTTTTGTTTCTATTAATTTAGTTAAAGGAGATTTAAAAATGAGTGAGGAAAAAAAGAAGTCCGAAGTTTCTGTGCAAGGTGGCGCAACACTCCCGACCATGACGAAAACCCAGGACGGTGCCACGCTTCCCACGATGATGAAGAAGATTGAAGAAGGGGCCACGCTCCCGAAAATGCCACAGGTGGAAGTGCAGAAAGGGGCCACGCTTCCAGGCATGCCACCCGCTCAAAATCCTACGGCCACCCAGCAGGGTGCAGCCTCTAAACCAGGTGGTTCAGACAGTTCCGGTGGAGGCAAGGAGCGAAAGTAAACCCTTTTGATTTAAGTTGCCCTGCCCCCGGCAAAATCGGAGCTGGGGTGACGCGCAGGACATTTTGTTCTACTATTCAGTGTGAAATACTTCGGAAAAGGCGAAGAATTATGGAGAAATATTATATTAGCCATCATATCTCTGGGTATGGGCGGTTTTTCATCATTACAACAGCACAAAAATCACAGGAAACTGAGAACATTATTGCGGAAGCTTATGTATTTGGGCTCGATAGTGCAGATTTATTCAAAGGCAAGTGGATACAGTACAATTACCGTGAAGGCGACGAAAAGGTTGGAATTATAGATGTGGTATATATGCAGAAGCAAGCTTTGAATGCGGCTGTAAATATAATACGGGAATATCAGACAATTAAATATACAGAAACTAAAGATGTTGATTACCTCAAGGACAAAATTGAACTCCAAGAGTGCGGAAATGAGGCGTTGGTTACTCTCAAAAACATCGGATACGAAGAGGACCTTGAGCAACTCGCAAAGGATACGGGCAACTCGGAGTTGCGCAGATATATTCGAGTAATATTGTCGTTCCAATTTGTGGTTCGTACATACGAGAAACCCGCGCGATAGGTTGCCCTTAGACCGGAAAAAGAAAACTGGACAAAAGAACGTTGTAACTTGTATCGATTCGGAAAGCCGCCCACTTCCTGCGCCACTCTGAAAGCAACCCCGCCGTTTTGAATATTCTATAGTCCCTCGCCATCTCGGCGGTCATGCGGTTTATTGGTCTGACTGGCTTCGGTTGAATCGACTGCAGAGCCTGGCGCTTGTGCCTCACCATGATCCGGCGTGGCTTCTTCTTGGTGAAAGGCTCGCGCACAGATCTCCCTAGGAGCCTGTCGGAGAAATGGCATTTAGAGCCGTTTTCTGCTAATATGGCCCCACTATGGAAAAGACATTCAAATCTTGTGACCGGAAACAAATGTTGCTGCTCCCCCCTTCGCTAATGGATT
>JBKQTS010000247.1:0-21137 GCA_052143075.1 Syntrophobacteraceae bacterium
ATGTACTACAAAGGTGTGTAAACTTAAAAAAGATATGTCGTGTGCCTACGCGTTTTGAACTTCTGGAAAGCTTGGGGGACTGCAAACCCGCATGAAATCTAGGGGGTACTAGTAAAATTAGTGCGATATGTGCCTATTTGGCAAAAACCCGAGTAGTAGAGAGCGCAGAGATTTGAATCATCTGTTGTTTGGTTTTCCTTGTTCGTTCAATTGCTTTCCTCTTCGCTGCTGATGCGTAGTTTCTTGAAGTTCTGTAAAGATTTTTATCTAAGTTGTTATTTTCTCTACATCTCTGCGTTATGATGGTTTCTGCGTCAGGACATCCTGAAGGCTTACTGAACCCTCCCATATACCCATCAAAAACACAAGTGGTGTGACAGGGAGCCGGTTTTGGCAATACGCTGGGACTGGAAATGAGACCATCAACTGCGGGCATGGCGGGTGGTCCCGGACTGCCCACGGCGGTCCTGTTTACCTTTCTCTTGCCTTTTCCAGTAGGATATTGGATGATCCGATGCGCTTCAGCGTGCCCCAAGGACTTTTTCGGGCAGAATCCAACCCGGAATGCGGTTTCGGATGCATAGCGCACAACTCGATGCATTATTGCGGCAAAGGATACAAAATGAAACGAGCGCTCATCACAGGTATAACCGGTCAAGACGGTTCCTTCCTGGCTGAATTTTTACTGGGCCGTGGCTATGAAGTGCATGGAATTATCAGAAGGGTAGCCATGGAAGTTCCGGAACACAGGCTTTGGCGCCTCAGACACATCATGGACAAGCTTATCCTCCATGCAGCATCCCTTGAAAGCTTTGCGAGCATTTTCAGGGTGTTCAACCTGGTAAAGCCTGACGAGTGCTACCATCTGGCTGCTCAGAGCTTCGTCAGCTACTCCTTCGAGGACGAGTTCTCGACGATCAATACCAACATAAACGGAACCCACTACGTATTGGCCGCAATTAAGGAAGTCTGCCCCAATTGCGGGTTCTATTTTGCCGGATCGAGCGAAATGTTCGGTAACACTGAGCAGACTCCCCAAAACGAGCATACCCCGTTTTTCCCGAGGTCTTCGTACGGGATATCGAAGCTCGGCGGGTTCCACCTTACCAGGAACTACCGTGAAGCCTACGGTGTCCATGCAACTAGCGGGATCCTTTTCAACCATGAGTCCCCTAGGAGAGGTCTTGAATTTGTGACAAGAAAAGTCTGTCATACCGCAGCAAGGATCAAGTTGGGACTGGCCAAAGAACTGCGGGTCGGAAACCTTGAAGCAAGAAGGGACTGGGGGTATGCGGGCGACTATGTTCAGGCCATGTGGTTGATGCTTCAGCAAGACAGCCCGGATGACTTCGTAATAGCCACCGGAGAGACTCACAGTGTCAAGGATTTGATCGAATTGGCCTTCTCGCACCTCCATCTTGACTGGAAGGACTGGGTGGTTGTTGATAAAAAGCTCTATCGGCCTTCGGAGATTCACGAACTCAGGGGAGACTATTCTAAAGCCAGGAAGCAACTCGGTTGGGAGCCCGGCATGTCCTTCGAAGAGCTCACGCGCACAATGGTCGATCAGGATTTTGAGCAGTTAAAGAATGCGAGATCATGACGATTAGGATTCCAACCACAGGCTGTTTGAATGGCACAAAAAAATACGCTTATTTTTGCACCAACCTATAATGAACAAGGAACCATCAGGACGCTCATTGATGCGCTCCTGGCGCTACCGGTGCGATCCGATTTATTGTTCGTGGACGACAGCTCCACCGACGGCACGACCGAGTATCTGCGCTCCGTTGCCGCGGCTGAACCTAGGATTCATGTTATCGTAAGACCAGGCAAGCTTGGCATCGGGTCCGCCCATAGGCTCGGATGGCTCTATGCGCGAGTCCACGGCCATTCCCGCATTGTCACGTTGGATGCGGACCTCTCCCACGACCCACAGGATGTACCGCGCCTTCTCGCCGCATTGGACGCCGGTGCCGACGTAGCAGTCGGTTCCCGGTTCTGCCCCGGCGGACGAACCGATTATCGGGGCTGGCGGCGCTTTCTGAGTCACACTGCAAATCTCATAGCCCGCTTGGTTCTGCGACTCCCTATAGCCGAGCATACGACTTCCCTTCGTGCTGTCCGGTTGGACCGCGTTCCGCCAGGTTTGGTCGAGTCGGTTAACGCCAATGGCTATAGCTTTTTCATGATCTGCATCACCCGTCTTGCGCGCGAGGGACCGATCATTAAGGAGGTCCCCATCCACTTTCACGACCGTCAGCGTGGATCTTCCAAAATGCCGAAGAATGCCGTCGCGCAGGCGATACTCAGTCTTGCTCGGCTTGCATTGGATCGGCGTCCCGCCGAGCCGCTCGGGATTCCTCAGGGGTCTGAGCGGCAATGCCCGGCTTGCGGAGCACCCTACCTTACATTCGTTGCGCCGGGCCAATTGATCTGCCTGCAATGCATGTGGACCGGGAATTCAGGATTTAGGGATCAAAACGAGTAAAGCTTCCCAAATTCCTGAATTCCCATAATAAGAAAATTGAGGAATTCCTATGTACATTGAGGAATCGACATCCACCGGTTCTTCCTTTGCTGCATTCAGACGGCTGTGGGCACAGATGTCCCAAAGCGCTAGAATAGGGATGTTGGCTATCCTGGCTTTGGGGATTTTTCTTCGCGCCTTTCGTCTGGATACTTTCGAATTCAAGTTCGATGAGCTGGAGGCAATCACTGATGGACTCGCCGCCCCTACGCATCACTGGTGGATCGAGCATGGCGCGGTGTCCAGCGTCGGTGTCCCCTTTGGGCCGGTTTTCACCTATATCATGGGCCTGCTGTCAGCCGGCAGCGCCGATCCATACACCCTTACGGCTTTTTTCCTTGCCGCGAATATAGTCGTCCTCGTGCTCTCAATTCCTTTCTTTGCCACATTCGCCAAGGACCGGACACAGTTCCTCCTTTGTGTATTTCTCTTTTCATTATCACCCTATTTGATCATCTTCAGCCGGAAAATCTGGCCGCCAAACCTGCTGCTGCTTTTTGTAATTCCACTGGTGCTGATGATAGTCAGGGTTCGCGAAAAACCCCATCTGTTCCTGCCGATAGGCCTGTTTTCCTCAGTTGTGCTCCAGCTACACCACAGCGGCGTATTTTACGTAATCCTGCTAGCCTGCCTTGCCGCCGCTTCATTCAAACTTGGCCCAAACGAGCCGGCAATCAGAGCGGCTAATCGTCCCAAAACCACCCTGATGTGGGCGGTAGGCGGTTTTATTGCGTTCTTGCTGCCTCTTATTACCTATGTGAGCTTCTTTTTCCGTCATTTCCAGCAGACTGGCATTACAAACTTGGTGGCAGGCAGTCCAAATTTGTTTTTGGCAATAAGCGCGATTAGGTGGCTCGTCTGGACTGCGACAGGAAACCATTTCTGGCCCGCCCTGCTTTCCGGAAGCAATAGCGCATGGAACTGGCCCGTTCCGCCTTTTCCCTCGGCAGTCCTGATTTTTTGCTATTTTCTTGCCTTTCCGTTCTTGTTGGGATTTTTCAGCTATGCCAAAGCGGCCGTACAATATTTTAGACGTACATCACCCGGTCCGGCAGCGCGATCCGAGCTGAAGGACCTGCTTTGCCCACTTTCCATCGGGTATCTTTTTCTGATCTACTTAATCCTCAATGTTAGGGTGCATACGCATCATTACACGATCATACTTCCTTTTTTAATCCTGGCACTCTCCAAGGGAATTTTGGTCCTTCATGAATATGCAAAATCATGGACAAGCCCGGTCAGGATCTTGCTGTTTGTCGGGTTGATCTCGTATACGCTTCAGTACCCTTTCGTTCTCTCCTTTGTGGACGCAAATAACGGCGCCACAGGGGAATACGGCATCTCCTATCGCGAACAGAGAAAAGCCGCCCAAAAGATTGCCTCTTTGGCCGGACGAGGAGAGATCAGGGTCAACCCGGTTGAGGTTGAATCGAAACATTTCTTGAGACCTACTGGCGGCAAAGAACTCCAGGATACAATAGCATACATTTGTCGGGTCGAATTCGAAACGAAAGTCCTGTTTAACGAAAGCCCGCAACCAGGCGCCAGGGAATTGAAGCTCCATAATGCAGGAAGGAAACTGAAGCTTGAGATCAAGTAAGCGTTCGCCGCTGTTCATAATGTCCCCGTTGGATGGTGGAAATACGCGCGGATGAACCGTAGCTTAGCCTCTTGTGGAAGTTCTGTGGCAAGAAGATCCGTCGCACCGGATACGATGCATTGTGGTGCAAAAGGGTTTCTATAGCAATCATGAGCCAAAATGTTAGCCGCAGAGAACTGATTTTAGTCTTAATGGTGAGCCTGACAGTGGCGCTGGTCAGCGCGCGGCCTTACGCCGGCGCGTGGAACGACGGCAGCCGCCTGGCCCTTGTCGAAACTCTGGTGGATTTCAGAACGCTGTCCATTGACCGGTCAATTTTTGTCGATCCGGGCAGAGCCGAAGGAACTGGCGCCAAACCTTATCCGCCACAGCGACGGGATCTCATGGAACGCGGCACGCTTGATAAAGTCCTGGTCAAAGGCCGATTCTATTCCGATAAACCCATGGTCCCGGCCCTTTTCATGGCCGCCGCCTATCAGATGCTGGAGTGGACCACTGGATTGCAGGCCCGCTCGCGGCCCGACCTGTTCGTCTACGCGATGACCCTCATTTCCTCGGGATTGGCGTATGTGGTGGCCGTGCTCTGCATTCACTTGTTAGGGCGCAGAGTATTAACCGGAAGCTCCATGGCGCTTGCCGTGACTATCAGTTTTGCCCTGGGTTCATCGGCGCTCGCCTATACCAGACAGGTAAACAGCCATGAGGAATTGCTCGCCGTGGCGTCTGCTCTGATGGTATGCCTCCATTCTCTGCCCCAGCGGCTTCTTCAGACCCCCTCGCCCAGAGGATTGCTGGCAACCATGGGACTGCTTACCGGCCTGGGTTACTCCATGGACTTTGCCGTCGGTCCTCTGCTCTTGATCGCTATTCTGCCCCTGATTATCTACCGATGCCGCGTCATCGGACGAAGAGGCCTGGGCTTAGTGACCCTATTTTTCCTTTGCGCTCTTCCTTTGATTGTCCTACATCATGCACTCAATTATCAAATCGGCGAGACATTCCGCCCAGTCAACACCGTTGCCGAGTATCTTTTCTGGCCTGGTTCACCCTTCGACTTCAGCAACGCCACCGGCCACTGGCATCATACCAGCACATGGCGCGGCATGGCTTACGCGCTGGGACTTTTGTTTGACAAAAAGGGCTTCCTGCTGCACCAGCCCGTATTGATCCTTGCATTTTTGGGCGGCATCGCGCTGATGGTCAGAAAACGAGCGCTCCTGCCGGAGTTGCCGGAAATGCTCTTTTCGTTCGCCTGGAGCGGGGCTGTCTGGCTGGTCTTTGCATGGGGTTCCAACAACTCTTCAGGGATATGCGCCACTATCCGCTGGTTCGTGCCCCTACTCGCGCCCGGCTATTATGTGCTCCTGATGGTATTGCGTTATCGAGCCGATCACTACCCTGAGTTTCTGGCGCTCGCTGCTGGCGGTATGCTGCTCTCAGCCCTGATGTGGTACTATGGCCCGTGGATGAGGCTAGTGCCAGGATTCTGGTACATCATGGGAGCAACTCTGCTCGGCTGGGGTGTGGTTGTGTTGCGCCGACCAAAATCCCCGGGTTGCATCTAGTCCAAGTTCATTCCACGCTTCAATAACCCGTTCCGATTTGACAAGGGCATCAAAATCCTGGCATGCTGAGCCGCCGTCGTGCTTGCGAAGCATCTCGGCAAGCTCCGGGGCGCTCTTCTTCCACCTGCTTCAAGACGGCCTGCTTCATGATGCTCGCCAACGTGCCGGCGGGATATCAATTGAAAGATTTCACGGATTTTCGGCCTGTCCCACATCGGCCCACTCAGCAAGCATCGCCGCATAACCGGGTTCGAGACGATCCTTGCAATAGGCAAAAACATTGCCGACTGAAGTGGTCAGGTGCGCAATGTCGCGGTACGGTAGATTGCCCGTCATCTCCTTGAGGCATAGTGCGATCTCGACATCGCTTAAATTGAAAGGAGAACATTGAAACAGAGCGAGCGGGACCGGACGCTGGCATGCCCGCGAGTGTTCCTGGATCACCCCGGCCATCATCGCAAGCGGCCCCTGGCCTTTTAGCAGCAGAACCCGTGCGTAAGCGCCGGTCATGAAGTGTTCGGAGAAATACCAGGCGCCGCCGGAGTCGTCCTGGATCACCTTTATATCGTCGTGGCTGAGGATGGCTTGCTGGAGGAGCGAGAGAAGTGGGAGTGCGGGCTGTCGAGATATTGCCTGTAACGCCGCCGAAGCCTGCTCCGGACGCCGATCCGGGGACAGTGATCTCGACGCTCCGCGAGGCGGGTTCCATTGCTCTTCAATATCCGCCAATGAAAGCAGTTTTCCCGCTCTGCTGTTTTCCCTTATCAGTTCGGCAACTTCAACGGCTTCCATCACGCGATGAGCCCTTTTTGGCCCAACTCCCCGGCAACAGCCGAGAGCCCCAGCCTACAGTAGGTTTCTATGGTGGGAGAGCCAGTCTCCCTGTGCCAGCCGGCTTCTTCGTAAAACATATCCATCGCTTTTTCAATATCGCCTTTCTCCGTCTGAATTGTACCCACGGTGAAGGGCGCCCGGCCTTTATCGTCCCTATAAACCCAGTCCGGAACAGTATCGTGCTTCGTGCGCATCTCTTTTGTTCCCATGCCCCGGATGGTGATGGCGCGATGGAGCACGAATATACGTTCGGCGACCTCGTCGAGTTCATGACGCGACTTTTTGTCCCCGGTAACAAGACTGTGAGGCAGGGACTCGATTGTATCGTCCCCCCCATAACCGCGCTCCTTGAGCGGCGATGCGGACCACGGCCCCATCCAGTTGCAAAGGGAAATCGAGTCGTGCAGTCCCTTTCTTAACAGCGACCATTTTGCCATTTTGGCCTTATAGATGTTCATCGGCGTGAATGCACCCGGTGCATCGACCGCAGCCTCTGAGCTCCAAAGCTCGGCAGCCAGTTTCTTCTGGACCTCCAGCGGGAGCCCGTTTCGGGTGAAATTGCTGTGAGAATGGCACTGGGCGTCGCGATTGTATTGCGTGTTGATGATAACCCCGCATTGGCCTGCATCTTCGTTTGAATGATGCTTAGGGTGCCCGAGTTTCCAGTACTGCAGGTTGTGGTCGCTCTTCCAGTCAGCTTCGGCAATTCCCCACCCCTCCACCATGTATCCGGTCCCAAGCCCCAGGGCCGTTGCCAGCTCGCCTTCTCTTTTGGCGATCCTCGGAATGAGTTCGAACAAAAAGGCCGGATCTCCCTTTTCAAACTTATCCCAGGAATAACTCCGGAATTCCTCTTCACCCACTTTACTCTTAAAAATTCCTCCATAGTAGCACTTCTGAAAATCCCGTTGTAGCTGGCCGTAATTGTTCCAAACGCCCAGGTCGTCGGCAAGGTGCATACCCACCATGCACGATTCAATGGACGTCTGGCCCCGGGGACCATTCGGAAAGCTTTTGAAAAAGGACCTACCGAAGATCAGACCGCTGCAGGTGTTTTGACCGGTTTCCGGGATGCCGTACTTCGAAGCAACGGCTGGAACTTTGATTATGGTGTGGCAACGAATGGGGCAGCCGGTACAACCGTTGCCCCTTACGTCAAAACTAATGAAAATATTATTTTGAGAATGTTGAACGAGATGGTGTTCCAGGCGAAAGAGACATTTTGCGCACAAGAAGGTCTTCGGTGAGCTTGCCGTATAGGTTCCAAGTTCTGCCGGAAACATCCGATAGATCTCAGGGATTGAACCGGATACGGCCAAAGCCTTAGCGTAGAACCAAAGTCCTCTTGAGCGGTTCTCTTACATCAGGGTAAACTCAACAGAGTTATAGTATCCCAAAGCTGGAAACCCAACTTACAAGCCATTCTCCATCCCTGCAAACCATGCATCTCATGTAGTCGCATAATTCAGACCCATCGGAATGCTCTTTACCGTCATAGATGCAAATGTTTTTCTCCACCTCACGCCTCCCACAGGCTCACAATTGTTCATGGAACCCCGTTCACTATAGTTGTAATATAAGCACGGATGCTCTTATGTCACTTCGACGATATACCCTACCACAGGGAGTGAGGGACGCATAAACTTCACCCATCATGTGTTGAGGGTCGGTCATCGCCAGCCTCGCGCGAAGGATCGCCATGATTAGGACGACGCCAAAAATAATCTCCAACTGGAAATCCAAATCGTTATAATATCGACTGTAACGGAACGGAATTGTGATTTGCTAACCCCAATTGTCGAAATGAGACCGACTCGAAAAGGAGACTATTATGGCTGCAAAGAAGATTTTGATGCTTGTCGGCGACTATGTGGAAGACTATGAGGTCATGGTGCCCTTCCAGGCTCTGCAGATGGTTGGACACACTGTGCACGCGGTGTGCCCCGGCAAGAAATCCGGCGATCAGGTTCGCACGGCGGTACATGATTTCGAAGGGGATCAAACTTATAGCGAGAAACGGGGCCATAACTTCACGCTTAATGCAAATTTTGATGATGTGAAGCCGGAGCGATACGACGCCCTTGTCATCCCCGGCGGGAGAGCCCCTGAGTACATTCGGCTGAACGAAAAAGTTTTGAGCGTAGTACAGCATTTTGCAAAAGCAGACAAACCCATTGCGGCTATCTGCCATGGGGCGCAACTGCTGGCGGCAGCCGGAGTGATCCAGGGCAAGACTTGCAGTGCTTACCCTGCGGTGGGTCCCGAGGTCAATCTAGCGGGTGGCAAGTATGTTGATATTGCAGTCGACCGGGCACATGTAGACGGAAAGCTTGTATCAGCGCCTGCATGGCCTGCACATCCCGAATGGCTGGCAAAGTTCCTGGGGGTTCTCGGGACTCAAATCGTGCCATGATCAACGCGGGATTTATGGCAATGCTCTATATCGGGTTGCGCTGTGCGTCAATTTCAGAGCACTCGGGCTCATCGAGATTGCTTTCCGAAACCGGAATTGCTAGAACCTTGTAGAATACTTCTATTATTGGGTGTTTGTCTGACCGCCATTCGAGCGATCTTTGTCGACATTTCGGATGGCATCCGCCAGCCGGCCAATGAGCGCCGTTTTCCTATGCCTCTTTGAAAAGCCCCTGTGAGGCCGGCATCCGGATTCGACCTACGTCCTCGCCTGCAGGACGCGCCACGCAGCAGGGCCGGATCTTTTCGTCATAGAGAAGCCGCAGAAAACCCCAGACCCAAGTCTTATTGGCTCTCGTAGTGAGATCGGACCTTGCATTGCACAAGGAACGACTTTCAGTTCTTCGTAAGATATGGCCATCCTCGTGCCGCAGGCGGCAGGGCCGCAGCACTAACCTTGGTCGGCGCCCATTGGACCGTTGGCTGGAACCTTCCCCGAACCCTGTGTACAAGGTGCCGGATTGATATGTGAGAAACCATTGAGGCTTTGCGTCGCGGCCCTGCGTCTCCGTTTCAGTCTCACGCGTGCGGCAGGCGCTCTAATCCTTGAGACCCACGTTTAGCGGTGAACCATTTCGGGTGCTGATCCTGGTCGACGGTCCCGGTTCCCAAACCCTCACCGGTTTTTGGACCACTGCCTTAGATCATCGGACCAGGCACAAACGATTCTTTTGCCGAGCCGCCGCCTTCGGTAAAAGATACGGCCCCCCTCCAAGAGCGGGCCCCTATATCCGCGTATCGACCGCTCGGATACTCCAAGAAACTGTGCAATCTGCTTCCATCCCACCAGCAGATCGTTTCCCACCATGATCTTTCCTCCTTGCCCATTCACCCGCTTTTAATTCACCTATTCACCCATTTCCAAAGCACACAGGGAAAATCTTTCTAACAATTGTTCATCCGGGAACTTTGCCGTCAAACGCCAGGGCCAGGCCATCTCGAGTAAGCGATATACGTCCTGTCCAACTTATTCGTCCCATGGGTTTTTGCGGCAGCAATCAAGGGATTCAAAGACTAATTCCTTAGTCCCTGAATTCCTCAATTCTTTTCTCTGTGCCCTCCTCTTGTCCGGGCCATGCCCCGTCTATGTGGTGAATCCTTTCCCTCAGTTTTTGCAGGATTTCCCGTGCCAAAACGCCCCTGGGCGTCCTATTGCTCCCGGCATACCTGCCGACTACTTTTCTTACCGTATCAGGTTCATATCCCTCTTTTAAGGCAAACTCTTTCATGTTGAGTCCCACCATTCGAAGCTGGCCTATCACTTCGTTTTTTGTTGCAAAAATAACTGATAGCACTTATAACTCCTTTTAAGTGTCTCCTTGCGGGACACTCAAGTTGATGGGAAACTGCCGTCTTTGCCAGGGACTTTGGTGGGAGAGGATACTTCAATGTATGAATCGATGTCAAATCAAAAAATGATGCGACATGAAAAATTTTCTCTCTACGCACAAAGATTGAAGCATGTCCGCAGATTTGTGGCGCATGAAAGTGGTGTGGAGAGCCTGAGCCAGGCAAAATTTGCCAAAATGCTGCATGTGCACCCGAGCATAATCAGCCATATCGAGGCGGGCACCACCCGCATTCAGCCTGAGATGGCCAAGACGATAGAGGACAAAACCGGGTTTCGCCAAGCATGGCTGCTGACTGGGGAAGACCCCCAGAGAATCGTGGCTGCGCCTCGTTGGGAAACTCCGGAGAGCAACTCTTATACGGTTTCACGTAAATCAGGCCACTTTTCCTTCTCGCTTGTCCAAAAAGTCAAACCCCGTCTAAGCAGCGGGACCGGAGAGCTGGTCGATGAAGAAGAATCTGAAGATATCTATTCCTTTCGCAGGGAATGGCTGACTCTAAAAGGGTCAGTTCCCTTCATGCGTCTTGCCCAGGTAAGCGGCGACTCTATGTTTCCGACCCTCAAAGACGGTGATTTCGTCCTCTTTGACACCTCTAAGGGCGACCCGCAAGACGGCAAGATCATGGTGATCGGCATCGAGAACCTTTTGTACATAAAACGGGTGCGGGTTTCACCCGAGGGGATTTTCCTGGTAAGCGACAATAAAGCGGTCTATGAACCCTGGCGTGTAAACCCTGAAAATACAAGGTATTTGGGGTTGGTGATCTGGCATTGCGGGGATGTGTAGCGCTCACCGCACTTTGCTCATGATTTTATACACCACTTATGGCTATGCTGCATCAGGCGCTTGGTGGTTAACGCTTACTTTGCAAATAGCATGGTCCCCTGCCTGAACCATGAATTCTCTGCGTTCTTTACGTGCTTCGTGGTAGATTTTCACATCCACTTCATAAATTGAGTATGTACGTCATTTTTTCATTGACATTGATTCATATAATGAAGTATTATGTCCTCCGATGAGACGCCGACCCTCCTTTTGGAAGGCCCCGCACTTCCAAAAGGAGGGCTTCAGAGAAAACTAAATGACATCAAAGGAGAAGCTTATGCCGCTTGCTGAAGGTGCAATCCTTTTTTCCCGTTGCAGAGAATCGGGCCCGCCCCCGGAGGAGCCTGAATTCCAGGGACCTACGCAATACTGGCCCTGTTTACAGATGCTTAAGGCCATGAACCGGATCATGACGGAGCATTTTGGCATCCCTCCGGGGCCGGAGAAGAGACTGGCGCGGGCAGGGGGGGGCAACGCAGAGAGCAGGAGAGATTTTGTCCCCGCGTCTGCACTTTACCCGACCGCCGATCGGGGGGCGAGCTCGACGCTCAGCGGGGTGGGTCCCACCCCCCCTGAAGGGAGCTGTCGACATGAATGAATCTTATCCGGCAAATAATTGCACGCTTCGCGATCTAACGGGCATCGAATCTTTAATCCGCGAAGGCGCGGCGCTAAAAGCCGAAATCGATAGTAAAACGGCCAGGCTCCGCCAGATTCACCTGAGCCTAGCCGAGAGCGCCCGGTTCGAAAACGGCAAAAAGACAGCCGTACTTTTCGGGGCGGGCTACAAGGTGAAGGTCCGCCTGCATGAAAATATCTCCTGGGACCAGGAGAAGATTCTGAAGTTCCGCGAGTACGTGCCAGGGGAAAAATTCGGCGAACTTTTTAAAGTAGTCTATGAGCCAACATCGCGAAAGGAGATCGATGGTTTTATCGCCCACGCGGACAGGGAACTCTCAAACGGTCTCAAGTGGTGTATGAGCGTTAAGCCTGGGGCGCCCCAACTCACCTATGAAAAGTTCACCTGGAAAGACTGACGCAGAGAAGGCAGACTCGGCGAGGGGGAGATGGGGGGTTCACCGTATCTGCGTTCCTGCTCTTCCCCGCGTCTCAGTCTATACTGATCTATTCTCGCCGGGGGGGGTAATAATGCCAACGGTTCCTGCAGATTTCGTTCAATCGATAATGCCGCAGGGCCAACTACGGTGAGTTGCACGGTTGACGGAGCGTGCAGGGGTTGTCATAATGGGTTGATGATCTACATGCCCTTTCAGGATCTCGACAGCCCACTCACCCGCGAGGCGTGTGGCCCCCGGATCTGGTCCGGGGCAAGCCCGGGGCGCTGAAATGCGGAAGGGGTACTGAACCACAAGACGCGGGGACGCTATTTATCAATATGAGAGAAGAGAAGATATTTTCTTTTCTGAGCTTTTTCGTAAATAATCCAATTCTTGTCGCAATTTGCATTGTGTTTTTCCTCGGCGACATTGTGTTGCTGACCTGCATTATTTATTACCGGATTCACCGGGAGGAAGTCATAGAATTACGAAGCAGCTACAATGAAATTCGGAAAAGCAGGGAAGAATTAGACGCTCTGCTCAAAGGGATGAGAGACAGTTATGATCAATTGAGCAAAAAGTTCAATCGTGTGGACACAATGTACAAGGAACTTGAAAAACGAACCGGGGAAGCGCAAACAGGACTCGATTCCAGGGTGGCGTCTTTGACTGCGGATTTGAATACATGTCAGAGTACAAATCTGCATTTCATATCTCAAATTTCAGACAAGGAGTCTACAATAGTATCTTTGAGAAACCAATTACATGATTATGAAGAAACAACCGCCGGACTGAAAAAGCTTCTCGTGCGGCAACTGGCTTTAGAGCCGACGTGGATCAAAGCCGGCGAAGTTTTCACCGCGTTCAGCGGCGATTTTGTCATTGTATTTGACGAGGCATCCGATAAGAGTCAATGCCGGGAAGGTTCAACTGCCGCCGTCAGTCTTAAGAGCGAAAATGACAAAAGGACTCTGTGCGTTCGGATGGATCAGCCTGAGAGCTTCACGTATAAAGGCAAGAAATATTTTCTCGATCTGCTCGGGGTTAGAGAAAATGAACAGACCCGCGAGTACCTGGTCTCAATCCTCAAAGAGCGGGGAAAATCCTGACAAAAATCTGCCGCAGAGGCCCAGAGAGGAGCTTTGGCTAAGATTTGTAAAAGGGGGGGGGATATGGACCGCCGGGAGATCAACGCTTCCAGACCCCTTGCAGCGCATTTTTTGGTCATATCCCTGTCCTCTTCTTGTCCGGACTATGTCACGCCTCCTCGGTGAGATCTTAAGCGTGAAACTTTTGGGCTACAGTCAATGTCACTGAAAGTGTTCGGAACCGAGCCCAAGTCGTGATTTTCTCTTCTGTTTAACTATAATAAATCATTGCATAATCATACAATTATAATGAATGGAACGAAGTTTGCTTAGATCCGTCTCGAAGGCCGGATCAGCCTCCATCGTTCGTCCAGCCGAATTCCGACTCAAGGGGTAGGATGCCAAATGATTAAAGGCATTGCAAAGATTTCGGACTTGCCGCACGAAGCCGTAGTGGAATACAGGAAGTATGGCTGGACGGACGAGGAGATTGTCGAAAATCTCAACGACGCGATAAATTTTCTCAATTCAAATCTACACTCCAACGAACTCACTCAATCTGAAATCCCGTTGCGCTCCATTTTCTCGGATCACTGCCGATCGTGCTCGACCGCTCTGCAAGGTGCAATGCTCAAAGTTGAAACTCCAATTCTCTGCCTGAATTAATCTCCTGTGAGACTGACCGGCCTTGCCAAACCATAAAGCGCAGGAGAACAAAGCTCGCCTTGCGCAGGTCTTTGATCTTCTGCTTTCCCCCCGGCGCCCAGCCTTCCGTCAGGCCGAGCATTCCTGAGCATGATACTGTATTTGTACTTGCTATTTAATATTATGGCGCAAACTGGTAAGGGGGGGCAAGAGTTGCATGCGCGCGGCAGGTGAAGAACAGAACGGGTCCAATGCTGTTAACTTTAGAACAAGGTGAATCACATGTGGGGCAGGCTGTCGCCTCCACGTTATGCCGTAGACTGGTATTGGAGACGCGGGTTATGGGAGAGCTCGAGGTCAGCTGGGAAAGAGCGGTAACGGTATGGTGGAGCATAGCATGGCGAAGTGCAGTCCTCGGATTCTTAACGGCCCTTGCAATAGGATTTGTCATTGGATTTTTGGGTAGGGCACTCCATCTCGATCCACGCTTCATGCACCGTCTATCTCTGTTGGCAGGAATTGCCACCGGTGTAACTGTTGGAATATGGGTTGTAAAACAAGTTCTTGCCATAAGGTTCAAGGACTTCAGAATCGTTCTGTTGCCCTTAGATTGAACAGGTTGCTTGCTTAACTTGCTTACCGGGGTCTGCTGGAACAGCCTGAAAAGTTCACGCCACAAAAACCGTATTCCAAAACAGTTGCTGCTTTCCCGGACATGTGCCTCTTCCTGTTGAAAAATCTCATAGATCCCCGGGACCTTTTCAGTCCCAAAAACCGTCCCGCCGACCGCAAACATCACGAATCTCCATGCGGAAAAACATTATAGCGAAATCGGTCAGCGTTGAAAACTGCAATCCCTCCGCCTTGGTCGGTGGCCACGGAGACACGGGGACCAAACATTCTCCGCTTCTCCCTTATCATCGTCAGCGTTCACCTGCGTCTCCGTCTCTCCCCCTCTCCGAGTCAGTATTTACCTGGGGCCCAGAGCGTTCTGGCCCATCCTGACATGTCACTTGAATGTGCGATTGAGAAAATGATATCATTTATCGGCTAAGAGGTCGTTTTTTAGGGCACAATCCAAAAATACAGGATTTCACCGCACCGCAGAGGAAAACCAAAATTCAACTAGATCGACAGGGGCTGCAGGACTTGGAAATAGCCATTTCTGTTAATCCTGCCTAAGCTTTTCTCCGCGTCATCTCCGTCTCTGCGGTGCCAAGTCAGGTTTCGCGTTTTTCTAGGACAAAAAACGCGTCTTCCCATGCACTTGTCAAAAGGCAAACCATGAGCACTGCGGATATGCGTACATTGATTGAGGCTTTGCTTGAGGGTGACCAAGCGCGCTCCACAGCAGAAGCGGCAAGACTTCGAAAAGCCGGCACAGCGGTCGAGCAGATCGTGGTGAACGGCATTGGCAAGGCTATGGAACAACTTGACGGCAAGTGCACTATCGATCAATTCAACCTGCTGGAAATCATGCTCGTGGGCCGGGCGGTAATGGGAGTCATCAAGGAGCTGTTTGCGAAGGGTGAACCCGGGATTCCGATTAGAGGCACTGTGATCGTCTGCAGCTTGGAAGGCGACGTGCACGACCTAGGTAAGAATATCCTCAAAATGGTTCTGACCGCAAAAGGCTATCGGGTCATAGACTGCGGAAAGGACTGCCCTTTGGATAAGCTGATCGAAACCGCAGAGCGGCAACGGGTGGATGCTGTCTGCGTGAGCGGGCTGATCACCACGGTTATCCCACAGGTAAGACGGGTAAGGGAACTGGCGGCAGAGCACGGACTCGGACAAATGAGAATCCTGGCTGGAGGGGCCGCACTGAAGCAGGCGACCGCGGAGGGCCTTAAGGTGGATTTTGTTGCCGATACGGCTTTCGATGGGGCTCGCTACCTTGAATCGGCGCAAACGTTTACCGCAGATGAAAAGAATTCACAGCAGAGACGCAAAGTACGCTGAGATAAGCTTTGCAAGAATTAGCACTTCCGAATTGGGGGCTTCATGGATTAAAAAGGATTAAAGCTCTCAAAATTCCTGAATCTCTCAATCCTTCAGTTCTTTTCTATCCGGTGAATCGGTTTTAGTGATTTGGTTTCGGCCGAGGGTTGCGTTGCGTGCTCTTCGTGTCTGGACCATGTCCCGCCTCTGATGTGCAAAAGGGTTTGTGATGAATAGCCTTGAAAGAATTCAAGCCACTATTAATTTCGAGCATGCCGATCGCTTGCCGGTCATCGCGCAGGTATTCGGGCACACTGCCGTAATAGCCGGCAAGACTATTCGCGATTATGTCACGAGCGGCAGCGACCTGGCGGATTGCCAGATAAAAGCTCTTCAACGATATGGCTACGATGCAGTCTTTGCCGTTATGGATGTAAATATCGAGGCGGAAGCCATGGGTTCGAGGCTTGTTTACCGCTCCCATGACTATCCATACGTCCGGGAGCATGTTTTTAGCAAGACCACAAACCTCGATGCCTTTTCAATACCGGACCCTCACATCACCGGCCGTATGCCGCAGATACTGGAAGCGCTGCAAATAATGCGGCAGGAAACCGGGGACGAAGTCCTCGTTGTCGGTTGTATCCTGGGACCAATGACCCTCGCAACTCAACTGGCTGGCATTGAGGAGGCATTGTACCTGGCCATCGACGACCCGGTTGGCTTCGAAAGACTTCTCGATTTCAGCACAAGGGTGGCCATCCGGTTTGGGGCCGCCCAGGTCGAGGCGGGGGCGCATGTGCCTCTGGTTTTTGACCCAGCGGCATCCATGGCCGTCATTCCACCACCGTTTTTCCGAGAATTCGAGCTTCCGAGGCTCAATAAAATATTCAAAGCATTCGAAGCAGCCGGGAGTTCAGCGGGCTGGCTCCATATCGCAGGGCCGCTTGGCCCCATTCTCGCTCTTTGCGGACAAACCGGCACAGACATTATTAACTTCGACTATTGTGTCGATCCCAATGATGTGCTGACTCAATCCGGACCCCAGCTTTGCTTCAACGGCAATATAAAATCGTTGGATTTCGAGATCGCCAAACCGGAGGACATTTTGAAAGAGTCAGCCAGGCTGCAGAAATTGTTTTCCTCCAGAGGTGGATTTATTCTTTCGTCCGGCTGCGAGATTCCACCTGGATCGAAACCCGAAAATATTGCCGCCCTTGTTTCCGCAGCGCGCAAGGAGAAGTAGTTTTTTGCCTGCGATAACGATCAATACGGATGACGGGGACCGCTACATTGAATTCTCTCCTGGCCGAACGCTGAGGGAGATCCTGGATACAACCGCTTTTCGTGTGCGCTCGGGGTGCCGGGGCACCGGGGCCTGCGGTCTGTGCCGCGTCCAAATAAATACCGGCGAGTTGGCCGAACCCAGTCAGGCGGAACGCATCTACCTCTCCGAGGGTCAAATCTCATCGGGAGTGCGGCTGGCATGCCAGCTAAGGCCGCAAAGCGACTTGGGGGTTTCAATCCTTAGCCGGAAGCCGGTTTCTTCCTGGAGGGCTTTACCCGGTCCTTCGCTCGCCTTCCCGGGTTTTTCATCCAACCTGCCCGAATGCCCGGGGAAACCCCTCGGAGTGGCTGTCGACCTCGGGACGACCCACATCAACTTGTCTTTCTACAATCTTTCAACCGGGCAATGGTTTGCCGGGCGTCGTGGCCTGAATCCTCAGGGAACTTACGGCGCTGATGTGATTGCCAGGCTTGTTGCGGCCCATGAATCGCAGCAGGCTGCCCGGGCACTCAGAAGGCTGGTCGTGGAAGCAATCGGCTCAGCCATTATGGACGTTGCCACGCGCGAGGGCATAAGAGCCCAAGAGGTGGTGAAAGTTGCCCTTGTTGGCAATACCGCCATGCTGGCATTGCTGTCCGGACGAAACTCCCACCTGCTGCTCCAGCCCGCCTATTGGATGCGCCATATAGACTGCCTTCCCGAAAGGCCGCAGGAACTGTGCTCAGACTGGGGAATTCATTCCGAGGCAGCAATTGAGGTCTTGCCGCCTTTGGCCGGTTTTGTGGGTTCAGATCTTTTGGCAGGCGTTTTTGCTGCTAGGCTCGTCGAAAATAATTCGGGCGCGCTCTTTATAGACTTTGGCACAAATTCCGAGCTTGCCCTTTGGGATGGGCAGTCCTTGTGGGTGACTTCGGCGTCCGGCGGTCCCGCTTTTGAGGGATGTGGCATCGGCTGCGGAACTCCGGCAGAGCCGGGTGCAATCTATCGGGTTCGCATATCGGGACCGGGCCACACGTTATATAAAACAAATAAGAGCTATTACGGGTCTTACGGCCCCGCCGCATGCGATCACGGCGCCCAGGGAGGAAGCGTACTCCTCAGCGGCAATCCCGGCTGGCGGTCCCGGTCCCCAAGCCTCGAATTGCGAACCATTGACGATGAAAGCCCACGCGGCTTCTGCGGCTCGGGGATCGTCGACCTTATCGCATGCCTTGTCGAATCGGGCAAACTCACGAGTGTCGGCCGATTCTCCGCCGAGGTTCCAAATGGAAGGATCGTGCTCCTCGATGGAGACCGGCAACCGTTGCTGCTGACCAAAAGGGACGTGGATATCTTTCAGCGCGCCAAAGCGGCCATTTTCGCCGCAGCAAGTGTCCTGCTGTCGAAGGCTTCCATGAGCCCCAAAGAACTTCGGCGCGTCTATATTGGGGGCGCTTTCGGCCATTTTCTCAACAGGGAGAGCGCGGCGGCTGTCGGACTTGTACCCGATTTGAGTGACGATGCTATCGAACTCTGCGGCAACACTGCTTTAAGAGGGTGCGAACAACTCCTGCTGTCTCCCGGTTCTGCTCAAATTATCGAGGGATTGAGGGACAAGGCAAAGATTGTTAACTTGGCGCAATGCGACGAATTCGACGATTTTTTTCTGCAAGGCCTCTACCTGGGCAGGTGGGCCGTTTGAAAACGAGAGCCGGTGCTGAAGTTTTATGAAATGTTTCCAATATAGCGACAAGGACCTGCTTCAGGCCTTCATGAAGACCGCACAGTACCTGGCGGGTCTTACCACCCATGAGGACGTGTGGCGCCACATTGCAAAGCTGATGGTCAATTTCTACCGCGCCGATTCGGCCGGATTCGCCAGGCGCCGGGCAGACGGTGAAATAGAGACCCACCACATGATAACGTCCGATCTGCATCCGAGCCTATGTCTTTTCTCCAAAGAGATCCAGGAGATCGCTTCGGAGGTTTTTGAATCCGGATTTCTTGCCTGGCGTACTTTGGGCACCTGCGAGGAATCGTATACGGTTGTTTTCCTGCCCGTCGCCATCGGCGCCCAAACCGCCGAAGTCATGCTGGTGGGCCATGCCACGGCCGGACCGGTCGAAAATGACGTGCTCAACGTCTACCTTGCGATTGCGGGCCTGGCCGGGACTACCGTCACAAGGCTCATCTCCGAAACCGAACTAAAAAAACACCGCTCTCATCTCGAGAAGTTGGTCTCGGAGCGCACGAGCGAACTCACCCTGACCCTGGGCCGCCTGGAATTGGAGATCACGGGGCACATGCAGGCTGAAAAAGAGTTAAGAACAATCCGGGACCACCTCGAGGAGCTAGTGGAGACGCGAACGGCGGAACTTGAAAAAGCAAACCGGGAACTAAAAGCCTATTCGACAAAACTTGAGAGAATCAACGAGGAACTCAGCGAGTTTGCCTTCGTAGCTTCACACGACCTTCAGGAACCACTGAGAAAGATACAGACTTTTTGTGATATGGCTCAGCATAGATGCGCGCTCGATATTGCCGGGCGAGAATACCTGGATCGGATCCTGAGTTCGGCAACTCGAATGCGGCAGCTTCTGCGTGACCTGCTCCAGTTCTCAAGAGTGGCTACGATAGTGGAACCGTTCAAGGAAATCGATCTTCATAAGATCGTCATGGAGGCTGCGGATATCTTTGAAAAAGACATACTCGGGACAGGCTGCTCGGTCGGCATTGAAAACGTGCCTATTATCGAGGCCGATGAAACTCAGATGCTGCAACTTTTTCAAAACCTTATCGGTAACGCTCTTAAATACCGCAGCAGCGAAAATCCGCTGATCAAAATCCGTGGAAGGCGCGATGGGAAGGAATTTTGCGAAATATCTGTAGAGGACAACGGCATCGGATTTGAGCAGCAATTTGAGAGACTGATTTTCAAGCCCTTCCAAAGACTGCACGCTCGCAGTGAGTACGAGGGAACCGGAATGGGACTTGCCATATGCCGCAAGATCGTGGAGTTGCATGGTGGAAGCATCAGGGCCGAGAGCGAGCCGGGAAGGGGTACGACATTCGTGATCAGACTGCCTATGAAGCGGGACAGGCAGGAGAACATTGGCGGCGGGAAGGGATCAACAGGCGGTTTTAACGGCTGACGATGACACCTCGCGGGGCGTGGGGATATTACCAATCTCCTGAAGAGCCCGATGGGTAAAATCGAAGCGTTGCCCACCGCCCTTAGGTTATAGGACTATTCCAAGATCGAATTGGGTGTTTACTTCGTGGTAGCATATGGGCCTCACTCCATGCTGAAATGCAACTTGCTGCCCTAATCAGAGTTTTTAGTTTTAGCCCTCTTCGACGCCTGCCGATATTGTTAAATGAGGGTTCCATTGCAAGAAATGATGCCGCGCCAATTTTCTCTGTGCAAGATCCTGCCTGCAGTGGAAAACATCAACTCCAATCGTCTGGCAATTGGCAAGATGGCGCGGTAGTGGATGAACCCTTCATCCAATCACTGGCGCCAAAGTTTTCAAGTGAGGGTAGTAATGCAATCGGTTGAACTCTTGTCCCAAATAGTAATAGATATTTTGAAAGAGCTCTCAGCGCAAAAGCGAACATTGACTGCTGCGACTCTTAAAGAAGCTTTTTCTGAAAAAAAAGAAGTTTTATCGCTGCTATCCCATGTCCCTGGCGATCCAATGAGCGAACATGGCAACGAAATGGCAACCCCTCAAAGACAACTGAGACGTGTTGAACTGAAAAGGGTGGAGGATTCTACGCCCTCGGGAATTGAACCCAGATAATTCTCGGTTGACTCTCACCAATTTTTCGTCATACTCCAACAAATCCCGTCAAATGTAATGGTTAAACCTAAAGGGTAGGTTTAGGGTAGAGCTCCTAGCGCATACGACGGATAGCATGTTTCATACAAAAGACGCCGGCCATAAATGATACCGGATC
>JBKQTS010000248.1:0-7008 GCA_052143075.1 Syntrophobacteraceae bacterium
CACAGGGGGGAGGCTTTCGTATATTCCCGGAAATGTCAAACTCTGGGAGTCCGCCGGCAGAGCCGGAGGATTACCCTGTTATTTAGGGTTGCCAAAATTTTGCGCCACCGCCAAAACTTGGCCATAATACTTCATTGCTTCAGGCATTTCATTGCTCATGAGATGGAAACGGCCCTTCCACATTCGCACATGCGCAAGGCGGAGCTGGTCGCTGCCGGGGGTACCGTCGGGTCCGGGTAATTCCTGTACCAGCCGCTCCGCCTCGATCATTCGGGCCATGTTCCGCTTCGGTGAGTCAGCAGTAAAGGATACTCTCACTTGCTTCATGAGCGTATCCAGCTTGCTTCTACGGTTGTTTTCCGCAGGCGGAAGGTGCGCCAGTGCGTCGAGCGCTCGGGCATAATGCAACCGTGCTTCAGGCGAGGCAAACAGCCGGGTCGCGGCATCGCCAGCTCGTATTAGATACTCGAAGGCCCGCTCCCAGGCTTCACCCCGCAAAAAGTGCTCACCGATGACGGTTAAAAACTCCGCAATCCGGTCGGAAAAGAGTTCCTCCATTGCCCGGGCAGTTTTGCAGTGCAGTTCTTTTCGCCGTGCGGCAAGCAAGCTCTGATAAGCGGTCTCCTGGGTCAGCGCGTGACGGAACATATATTCCAGTTCGGGGTGACGCGCCCGCTCGCGGATCAGTTCATTTGTCTCCATACAACTCAGGTCATTGTCCACGCCAGTTTTTCTTTCAGCCATGTGAAGCAGAACGCGGTAGAGAAATATCCTTCCGATTACGGAGGCCTGCTGTGCGAGCCATTTTGTCTCAGGCGGCAGCCGGTCGAGCCGGGACATCAAAAGGCCCTGAAGGGTATCGGGCACGGCAACCGATTCGATAAGCCCCGTTGCTTCCCATCCGCCGTTCTCCGACTGAGCCAGCGCCCCACGCTCGACCAGGGTGCGGATCAGTTCCTCGACGAAGAACGGGTTTCCTTCCGCCCTGCCCGTAATCAGTTCTTTAAGGGCAAGCGGGAGGCTTTCGAGCGATAACAGGCGAGCCGTCATCTCAAGGCTTGTAAGCTCTGAGAGAGGTTCGAGAGTGATATTAGTAAAACCATCGGAACTTCTCTCGCGGAGTTTTTTTGCGAGCCTCACCCACGCTTCGGAGGACTCGGAAGTCTCGGTGCGGGAAACACAGATGATTGCCAGCGGCATTCGCTCTGTCAGCGGAACCAGGTGCTCGACCAGTTCCAATGAGGTTGCGTCGGCCCAGTGGCTGTCTTCGATAACAAGTACTGTGGGGTGTTCTTCAGCCAATTTGGTAAAAAACGAGGCCATAAGGCCGAATATGCGTGGGCGCAAAAGCTCGCCCTGTATCCCTTTTAGCAGTTTGATCTCCTCGGAAGACAACTTGAGCAGCATCATATTTGCGAAAATCGCCTTTGCCTCGGCATCTTCGGGGAAAAATTGGTTGACGGCAAGGTCAAGGCGCCGCCTGGCAGCGTCCTCGGACTGTTCGTCCCTTATACCGGCATGGTTTCGGATCAGGTCAAGAAAAGGGCCGTAGGAAACTGAACTGGTATATGCCAGGCAACGTCCTTCAAGCCAATGCACCTCTTCCCTGCTTGTTACGTCTCGCCTGAACTCGCTTATAAGGCGTGATTTGCCAATGCCGGCCTCTCCGTTTACTATGATCGTTTGCCCTCGCCTGGCCTTTAGCCCGGCAAAGATATCCTTAAGCTGAGCCATATCATGGTCGCGTCCCACAAAAGCATAAGATAGATCACGCAACCCGCGCGACTTTTCAGGAGAAAACCTTGAGCGGTGCAGCTCGTAGACCGTCACCGGGTCACGCTTGCCCTTGACCCGGATCGACTCTGCGGCGAGAAAAGTAAACGCTCCACGCGCCAGCCGGTAAGTATCACGGCTGACCAGAATCCGGCCTGCTTCAGATGAGCTCTCCAGCCGTGAGGCCGTATTTACCGTATCCCCTAAGGCCGTGTAGTCCATACGCAGATCGTCACCGATTGAGCCGACCACAACAGGACCGGAGTTAAGGCCGATACGCATATTGAAGTCAATCCCATATCGGTTCTGAAGACTCTCGCCGTATTGCTCCAGAGCGTTCCGAATGGCCAACGCAGCCTGGCAGGCTCGCTGTGCATGATCTTCGTGGGCAATGGGCGCACCGAAAAGAGCCATCACACCATCGCCCAGGAACTGGTTGATTGTTCCCTCGTACCTGTGGATCTCTTCCATTAGGAGGCGGAAACACCTGTCCATGATATCGTGAACCGCCTCAGGATCGAGCTTCTCGAACATAGCGGTCGAATTCGCCACATCCGCGAACATAACGGTAACGATTTTGTTTTCACCCTCGATAAAACTGCGCGTGGTCAGGATCTTGTCGGCAAGATATTTGGGGGTGTAGGAATGAGGCCGGCCGTAGTCCAGAGGTTTGGTTTCCCCGGTCTGCTGCTGATCACGGAGAGCGCTTAATTGTGCCTGCAAGGCGGTAATCGCTGCATCAACAGCAGCATCACCCAGGGTATGGCGTGATGCTTCCAGAGTCGCAATGGCGGCCTCAAGCTTAGAAATTTGTTCTGTTAGATCGGGCATGGTCCGACCCCCTGCAGTCTATGACGTCTCAGCGTTCAAATATTCATTCACCCCGTCCCGGGAAAAATTGCCGGCATGACAGTGCGTTTTTATCTGCAGAGCCTCCGCAATATTGATGAACCCAAGGAAACGAATCCGATTAATAAAGCCACAAAAAGCAGGAATTTGAATCTTGTCATTTACGACTCCTCGAGTGGAGGGGCCATCAAGGGAAAGGGGCAAAGCAGGTGAACTTGTTGCTGGAAGCATATTACAACCAGATTTCGGTTTCGCAAGAAATTTCTTGGATAGCTGACCAAGGTGCAAGGCGCAAATTGACGTTTTGGGGTGTGGGTTGACCAGCCAAAATCGACTGTGGGACATTCTGGAGGGGCAGAGAGTGGATTAACGAGCCGGGGTGCCAAAATTCAACTTAAGACAACTCTCCTGGAGTTGAAATCTTCGCGTCCCGAAAATCTTACCATGTCCAGATCATATATTCGAGGAATCGAGGCAGGCCATAGGTTCAACCTCTGGCAAGGAGGGTGGATGTTTGTTCACGAGCACAGCATGTTAGCACAGCATTTTCATTTGACAGATTACATAATATGTGCTATGTGAAATTTTAATGCGAGAGAAAACTAACAAAAAAGAAGCACAGGCAATAGAGACCTATAACAGGATCATCCGAGAGGCGGTGAGGCTCTTTGCTCGGCAGGGCTACCACAAGACAACCATAACGGACTTGGCTCAGGCCATTGGGTTGACCTCGGGGGCAATCTTTCACCATTTCCCCACCAAGGAGGCCATCCTCGATGCAGTAGTCAATTGGCTGGAGCGTGGCATCCATGTCTATTCGGATGTCACGGACGATGCTCAGCATGGCTCTCTGGCGCTAGTCGAGAAAGTTGTGCGAATCATGTGCAGTCACTTCAAGCGCAATCCTGAAGCAACCATCTGTCTTGCCGCTTTGGCCACGGAATTCGCTGGTGACGGCCATTTGATGGGAACCCGTCTGAAGCAAATCTATGAAGTTTTCGTGGAATCTTTTGCCGGCATCCTTAAGGACCATCCTAGTGTCACCGACCCACGGGCAGCAGCCATCGCTTTCGTCGGTTCTGTCCAGGGCATCGCAGTGCAGGGACTGCTCAGGGAGGGGGAACAGACAATCGATGACCTTGCCGAGGGCTTTCTGAGCATGATGAAAGAGTGGTAGGTCCGTCGAAGCGACTGGGAATGCCCTGGAGACAGGGGCCGACGAAATGGTGTGTGTTCTGCCAATGAGAACGTATAGCCGGGCTCTATTCTCGATCGATCTTTGAACAAGTTTGCTTCCCAAATACCCGTTGGAACTCACAGGAGCAAGCAATTTCATTGGGCCCTTCCCACAGTGTCTCCGAGTAATCGGGAGATTTGCACTTCGAAGGATGAAGACCTGTCGACCAGGACCATATTCAGGGGAGGAGTGCTATGTCATTGGATTTTGGCAGTCATTCCAATAAGGTATGTTCCGCAAACGAGGCGGTGTCCACCATCGGGCCTGGAAGCCAAGTATTTGTCGGAACGGGATGCGCCACACCACAAGTGTTGATCCATGCTCTGGAATCAGTAGTAAATACCTCGGATGATATTACCATTCTTTCCTTTGTCACTGACGGCGCAGTCAGACACGAAAACGGACGGCCCGTAACCAAATGCAAGCACAAGTGCTTCTTTGTCGGCATGGACCACCAGGAAGCGATTAGAGAGGGGACTGCCGAATACATACCGATGTCTCTCGCGCAGTTGCCGATTCTCATAAAAAACGACCGCTTCCCCATCGACGTATCGTTCATCCAGGTCTCGGCCCCGGACCGCAACGGCTATGTAAGCCTGGGCGTCTCAGTTGACATCGGCCTGATTGCCACACGGGTTTCAAAAAAGGTCATTGCTGAGGTCAACCCCAATATGCCGTTCACTTTCGGCGATTCGCTCATCCACCTCAATCATATCGATCACCTCGTAATCAATGATTCGCCAGTGCATGAATATGTTCATCTCCCCGCTGACGATGTGGCCCAGCAGGTTGCCGCATATATAGCAGGCATTATTGACGATGGATCGACGTTGCAGATCGGTTTGGGGCGCGTTCCAAATGCTGCTTTGCCTTATCTGCGCGACTGTACGGACCTGGGAATCCACTCAGACGTAATCACCGAAGGTTTGTTGGACCTGATCGACCGTGGGGTTATCACTGGATGCAAAAAGACGCTGCATCGTGAGAAAGTTGTAACGAGCTATTGCCTCGGGACAAAACGGCTCTACGACTATATTCATCTCAATCCGACGTTCGAGTTCAGGCCGATCGAATATGTCTGCGATCCCTTTATCATTGCCAGTAATAATCGCATGGTGTCGGTGACACAGGCCTTTGCCGTCGATCTGACCGGACAAATATGCACGGACCAGTTGGAAGGCAATTTCTACGGCGGTGTTTCAACTCAGCCTGACTTTTTGCGTGGCGCAGCCAGGTCGCCCGGGGGCAAACCTATTGTATGCCTGCGCTCGACATCCGAAGACGGCAAACAGTCACGCATTCGCCCGCAACTGTTGCTCGGCGAGGGGGTCGGTATTTCAAGGGCCGATATCCATTATGTGGTAACCGAATATGGCATGGCCTATCTGCTCGGCAAATCCATTCGCGAGCGGGCCTTGTCTCTTATTGAAATAGCCAGTCCGGACTTTCGCCCATGGCTGCTGGAAGAGGCCAAACGCCTCCGTTACCTGCCCCCCTCACAGGCATTGAAATCTCAGAAGGCATATGCCATAGAAGAGGAACGCATTGCACGCCTCAAAAACGGGAAAAGCGTCCGGCTCCGTCCTGCCCGGGCCAGCGATGCAGACTCGTTGCTCGCACTGTTTCATGCCCTTTCCGTAGAAGACGTTTACACCCGATTCTTCCAGCGCCTCAAAACTTTGAATTTCAACCAGGCCCAGCAGCTCTGCAATGTCAGTTTTGAGCACGAGGTGGCTTTCATGGCCGTTGAAGGTGACAGGGAGAATGAGAAAATAATAGGTACTGGCTTATATGTTCTGGACCCATCGACAAACATTGCCGAGGTTGGATACATGATCGCCCCGGAGTGGCAGGGCTGCGGTCTCGGTAATGCCTTGCAGAATCGAATGAAGGAACATGCCGTTGCCAAAGGAATCCGCGGCTTTATGTCTGTGATTTTAGATTCTAATAAAAAGATGATTTCCCTTGCTCAGAAGGCCGGCAGCAACATAAGGAGAGTAAGGGACCATGAAACACTAGAAATAACAGTCTATTTCGATTAATTATTGAAAACCCGTTGAATTAGTTGCAGAAATCGCAAGTGAAGGTGGAATTACCAAATCACAGGCTAAGAAAGCGGTGGAAGGATATGCATTACTTAGTATGAAGTAGGGAGGTCTAAAATGAGCTGGAAAGAAGCCTACAAGAAAAAGTTGGTCTCTGTCGAGGATGCGGCCGCTGTCATAAAATCGAATGATCGCGTCTGGTATAGTCCTGTCGCGAGCGCACCTTTCGATTTGATCAATGCCATCTGTAAGAGAAAGGATGAATTGAAGGATGTGAGTATGCTTTCGGGTTTGGTCTTCTATCCATTTGAGTATCTGAAGGCTGAATACAAGGGGCACATCAGTCACACGTCGGGATTCATGGGGCCGGTAGAGAGAAGAATGCTCGATCAGGGCAACATCGAGGTTGCCTCCTTCCAGTTTGCCCGTACAGACTGGGGCACAAAAAATATCATTAAACCTGATGTGTTCATGACCGACGTCGCGCCCCCCGATGAGAATGGAAATTTTAGCTTTGGAGCGTTTGGGGTCTTTAACGGCCACATCGCTGCCCAGTGCGCCCGCACGGTTATCCTGCAGGTAAACAACGAAGCGCCTTTCGTTTACGGACCTAAGGAAGCTTTCATCAACATTGAGGACGTTGATTATATCTGCGAGCAAGACCATAAGATCGCCGAACTGCCCAGTACCCCGATTACCGACGTAGAAAAAACCATTGCGAATAAAATCGTTTCTTTCATCGAGAACGGTTCCACGTTGCAGATCGGCATTGGCGGCCTGAGCAATGCCATCGGTTTCTGCCTGGAACACCACAAACACTTGGGAATTCACACGGAAATGCTGGTCGATTCAATGGTAACCCTGGCGGAGAAGGGCATCGTGACGGGCAATAAAAAGACTCTCAATCCGGGTGAGATTACCTGCAGTTTCGGTATCGGCGGTCGCAAGCTCTATGATTTCATGCATAAAAATAAATCTCTTAAGGCATACCCTATTTCCTATATTGGCGATGAGAATGTTATTGCCAGGAACAACCAGTTCGTCGCCATTAACAACGCCATCATGTGCGATCTGTCGGGGCAGGTTTGCGCTGAGTCCATCGGC
>JBKQTS010000249.1:0-11557 GCA_052143075.1 Syntrophobacteraceae bacterium
AGTTCCGGGAATCTTCAGACCATGCTGATAATTGACCATCTTGGTCAAAAAAATTCTCTGCCGCCTGTCCCGATGTCCAGGGAATCCGCCAATGATATTATGTCGGTTGCCAAAGCCGGTGGGATCATAATCATTGACAGGATAGAAGATTAGTCGGTGGCGAGGGACCTTCGCCCGTATGTCGACCTTGCAAACCATTCTGCTCTCGTTGTGAAGCTGGGTATAGAGGGCAAAGACTCTGGATTCAACCCTCATTTTGGCATGATCCCCACACCAACATGATGGGACGAAAACGTGGCCATTAACTGCGGGGATAGAGGTGCGTCTGAAATCGCAAAAACGGATCTCACTAAGATATCTCTTGCATGTCCGATCTGAAAATCTTATGATTTTTACAGGTTTGAGGGTCGTAGCGGAAGTTTTTCGGGCAAAAATCCGATCTCAACATGCAGTTTGGATACATAGCGCAGAATTCGACGCATTATTCCGGTCAAAGTTACGGAGAGAGACAGGACAATCATTTTCTTCAATGAATCAAGCGGGGAGTTAGCAAAAGTGGTAAAGGTGCGCAGTTAGCCCACAATAGAATCTCAAACGGCACTCCTCTATTTAAAAAATTGATTTGCACCGGTCGCTCTCAGGCTGCCGAGAACCGCAGATAAAGCAGCCAAAGAACTTTAAATGCAATTAAATTGCAATGGCCATCAAAGTACATTGACACTAACTTGAGCCGATCAGGAGCGCCAGTTGAAATCCCGAAAAAATGGTATCCTGCTGCACATTACCTCACTTCCTTCCGAATTCGGCGTAGGAGACCTGGGAAGGGGGGCATATGCTTTTGCCGACTTTCTCGCAGACTCCAGCCAGACGCTCTGGCAGGTGCTTCCTTTAAGCCCTACATCTCCCGCCTGTGGAAACTCTCCCTACTGCAGTTGTTCCGCCTTCGCAGGTGACCCTCTGATGATAGCCCCGGACCTGCTCGTCCAGGACGGGTATATCTCCTGGAATGACCTTAGCCTGGCCACTCCGTTCGATTCGACCAAAGCCGATTACGTCAAGGCGGAAGCATTCAAGGAAAGGGTCCTCACTATCGCCTATGAAAAATTCGGGCAAATGCCGGATGCCCAATGCAGGTATGAGGATTTCGTAAATGGCAACGCGCACTGGCTTGACAACTACGCCCTTTTCATGAGCCTCAAGGACCATTTCTCGGGTGCCCCCTGGAACGAATGGCCGCCGGAAATCAGGAACAGGACCCAACCGGCACTGGATGAATGGACGGGAAAACTCGCCGGCAGGATCAAACGGGAAAAATTCACTCAATTCCTTTTTTTTCAACAATGGTCGGCACTGAAGAGCTACTGCAATAGCAAGCAAATCCAGATAATAGGCGACATCCCGATTTATGTGAGCTACGACAGCTCGGACGTTTGGGCAAATTCGGAGTACTTTAAACTCGACGGTGACAAGAGACCGGTTTTCGTGGCGGGGGTGCCTCCGGACTATTTCAGTGAAACCGGGCAACTGTGGGGCAATCCTGTTTATTCTTGGGACAAGCTCAGGGAAACCTTCTATGAGTGGTGGATCAAGCGCATAGAGCACAATTTGAAGTGTTTTGACATAGTTCGCCTCGATCACTTCCGGGGGTTCGTAGCCTACTGGGAAGTGCCTGCGGCGGAAAAAACCGCCGTCAACGGCAAATGGGTGCAAACTCCTGCCGGGGAGTTCTTCAATACGCTGCTGAGGCGCTTCCCTTCGGTTCCAATAATTGCCGAAGATCTCGGCACCATTACACATGAAGTCAGTGAAATAATGGGTGAATTCGAATTCCCCGGAATGAAGCTCCTGCAGTTTGCTTTTGGAGACAATGCAGCCACAAATCCCTACATTCCCCATAATCATGTGGAGAACTGCGTCGTTTACACCGGTACGCACGACAACAACACGACAAAAGGGTGGTTTGAGCAGGATGCCACCGAAAGGGATAAGGAAAACCTGCGCGCATATTTCGGAAAAGAGTTCGACGAAAATAGCATCGCCGGTCAACTGGTGCGGACCGCCATGATGTCGGTTGCCTCAACCGCCGTGATCCCGATGCAGGACTTCCTCGAGCTTGGGCCCGAGGCGCGCATGAACACGCCTTCAGTCACATTTGCAAACTGGGAATGGAGAATCAGCGCAAAACAGTTGACCCCCGATCTTTCCAGGAAAATTGCTGATTTGACCAGAATTTACGGAAGGGCATGACGGAGGGCGGAAGACGGAAATCCGATCTCTGTTCTCCGTCCACCTGCTCCTGGATATGATCTCCAACGTGATCTCTTCTCCAATAACCGCCCATGTCGCCGCAGTTTCCAAAGACACCCTCAAATTCATGCTCGAAGTGATGGCCGTTCCGATTCCGGTCATATTGATCTACGCCATCTACAAACAGGGGCGGAGATCACTCTGTCAAAGGCTTTGTTCAAACCTTGCTATGCACAGAAGGCATAATCCTGGTTTATGCGTGAACATGCCTTAGAATTATACTGCATTTGCCTCAACTATCTGATATTATGCCGCAAATTCGTCAGGGCAAAGGAAAGCTTCATGCACGCGGTTGGTGACAAACAGAGAGGGGCCATCAGGCCTGAATTTGACCGCTCCATCAGCATTGATTTTCAGGGCGCAAAGATCACGTCCGATACAGGTTTTCTCCTGATGAGAGAAATGGATCAGCGTTTCAATATCCTTGGTGGTGTAAAGTCTCTGATTGATGATCCAAGATCGTCTCGACATACGGATCATTCGCTGCTTCAGCTTCTGCGCCAGAGGGTCTATCAGGTTGCGGCAGGCTATGAGGATTGCAATAACGCCGATCACCCGAGGGCTGACCCGGCACTTCGGTTGGCCTTGGGTAAAGAGCATGAAAATAGGGCCAGCCAATCCGTACTCTCTCGCTTTGAGAACAACATCCTCGCAACTGGTAAAGGGATGAAAGCCCTGGAAGATATGATCAGCCGATCTGCCGACACCCTCCTTCGGCGCAGAAACAAACGGCGGCTCATCATCGATGTAGATTCCACCGAAGATCCAGTCCACGGGAACCAAGAGGGTGCAGCCTTTAATGGTTACTTCGAGCAGGTCTGCTACCATCCTCTATTTTGCTTGACCAACAAAGGTGATCTTTTGAGCGCAAGACTGAGACCCGGAAATGCGCACTCAGCCGATGGCGTCATGGACCTTATCTCTCCTCTGGTTGACCTCTATAGGTCTTGGTTCAAGCAGTTTTGGCTCCGGGGGGATGCGGCCTTTGCCGGTCCAGACCTGTACGAGTTTTGCGAAAAGAAGCGGATCACTTACTTCATTCGGCTTCCCAGCGACAATAGCCTCAAGAAGCTCATCGAACCCCATTTGAAGCGGCCTGCCGGCCGTCCCCCAAAGAGTGGAGTTCAGGTAAGGGTGATTGAGTTTCATTACCAGGCGGAGAAATGGAATAAACCGCGAAGGGTTGTCTGTAAAATCGAATGGCACATGGGTGAACTTTTCCCCCGTATCGGATTTATCGTGACCAACTCGTATCTTGAGGCGCACAAAGTAATTACGATCTACAACGGTCGTGTTGAGATCGAAAACCGGATAAAAGAGGGCAAGAACACGCTCAGATGGGACAAAACGAGTTGCCACCGTTTCGCAGCCAATCAAGCAAGGCTTCTCGTAGGATGTTTTGCCTACAATCTGCTCCATATGATCCGGGATAGCGCGTTCCGGGGCAAGAACGCATATATTGCTCACCCTGTCAGTATGATCACGCTCATTGATGGAAGCGCTTCACCAACTCGTAGCAGCGTGCCATGTCTGCTCATTCTTTTATAATCCAATTTGACCGCTTCCGGGTTGTGTATGAAGTAGCAATGTGATTTGGTTTGCCGGGAACGCAGCCCGAAATTCAACATCAGCAATTCGACCCAATGTTGAACTGCGACATCTGGTCTTAGAATACGAGGCTCTGCTTGCTCAAGTCGGATCGAAGCGCCCTGCCATTTTATTATTCGTCGATATAGGACCCGATAGTCTCACGAATAATCCAGGGTTGTGACGAGTTGCCTCACACCTCCGGAACACATCCAGACCACTGGCGGTTTACGTAAAAGAGTCGGGAAATGTGGACCGATTTTTTGAGGCAGGTTAGCTTTATTAGTGTTGACCTTTATACGAGTGCCTTTGCCAATGACAGAACTCGGACTTTGACATTTGGTAACTTCCACCGCTGGCCATTAAAAAAGCGATTTCCGCCTCGCCGCCAGAGGCATTGCCTATACTAACCTGTTCTTTGTGACTGGAGGCATTCCAGTACTGTTGGAAATCACTCAGGCTCATGGAACCCTTGTTGCCTGAGTATGTCGCAAAGATGTCATCACAGGCAGCTTCGCTTATTGAAACCAGGGTGAACACCATAGCCAATACAATCAAAGCACTCATAATCCGTTTCATTTTTTTCCCTTTTCGGTAATTGAGTTTCTGCATTCACATTCCGCAGTTAATTGGCTTATTGAGCAACACTGATGCCAAAAAGGGACGGATTTTCTAAGCTACTGATATTTAAGAATAAAACAAATAGATCGCGACTCTTTTGAATTGATGCGACTCGCAGTTTACGAAATATGGTATATTTTTTTCTGAAATATCGTTTTTTGATAAATTTGGTGAGAAACCGGCGTTATGCAAAAGTGGGCCAATGATCCTTGCCTAAGTTGGCCCAACTTGTATGATCCCATTTCGACAGGAAGATTTTTCGATCAAGCGAATACGAGTTCTTCCGGAATGCCACTTTACAGATCTCTCCTCGCCCTTGAGAAATCGGGCGCCAAAATCTTCGCCATTTTCGAATCATTTGTTTACCGAATCGCTGCCAACTGATTCTTTCGAAATTGGCAAGAAAGGTGGACTTTCGCTGAGCCTGAGCAGATGGCGATTCGAAAATCTTATTACGTACAGTATCACTTGCATATTCGATTGGGAAATCGTAAGGTTTTTGCAGGGTCAAGGCCGTAGCGAAAGTTTTCGGGCAAAAATCTGATAGCAACATGCAGTTTGAATACGTTGGGCAGCAGGTGATGCATTATTCCGCTTTGAACCACTCGTAAAGGAGCTGGCAAAAAATGAACGACTACGTACTCGTGGAAGAAGAGGCCCCGCTTGGCTGGCTTACTTTGAACCGACCCGAAATAAGGAATGCGCTTTCACTGGATATGATCGCCTCGATAAGAAACGCCCTTGAAAAGATTGGGGAAAGCAGAGAGATATCTGTTCTCATCATTCGGGCAAACGGCCCGGTGTTCTGCTCGGGACACGACCTTCGTGAGATGGCGCGGAAGCGTGAGAGCTTGAACCAATTGCGGGAACTCTTTACTCAGTGCAACAAGATGATGCAAAAGCTCCATGAGCTGCCACAGCCAGTAATAGCCCAGGTACAGGGAATCGCAACGGCTGGCGGGTGCCAGCTTGTCGCAGCATGCGACCTGGCAGTCGCCGAAGCCGGGGCTCGCTTCCAGACTCCGGGGGTGAAAGGAGGAATTTTTTGCACCACTCCAATGATCCCTCTGGTCCGCGTAATCGGCAGGCGGCGGGCAATGGACATGCTCATGACCGGCAGGTTCGTTTCCGCTGAAGAAGCGATGCAGTTCGGCCTGGTGAACAGGGTTGTCCCAACTGAGAAACTCAGCTTGGAAACCCGCAACTGGGCTCTCGAAATCGCACAGGCAAGTCCGTTTGTCTTAGCACTCGGTAAAAACGCGTTTTATTCGCAGGTCGACCTCGACGAAAGGTCTGCATATGAATACGCCAAAGAAGTTATTTCAATGAACTGCATGGACGAAGATGCCCTCGAAGGAATGAGCGCATTTATGGAAAAGAGAAAGCCAGTGTGGAAGGACAGGGTAACCGTAAGTCGAATGTCTTAAGTCGAGGGTGTTAACTCTTCTCTCTCGACGTCTCAAAATTTGCCACGTTCAGATCATATATTCACGAAATCGAGGCATGATGCAGGTTCAACCCTCTGGCAAGGAATGTGAACCACCTCTGATCCTGAGCAAATGGTTATTTCAAGTAAAAAGTCCATTCGACGGTTTGTGACCCTTCGTATACAGCTCTGTATAATCCCGAATTCTTAAAAGAAAGAAGGTCCGTAATTGTTTTGAATAGCAACTCTCGCTTGAACCTTCTATCGGTGCATACGAGCGACGCCATCAGCAGTGAATATTACCACACGAAGGAGTTGACCGATAGCGCATAAGGTAAAGGTCAGAGAGGCTGTGGCATGCTGGCCTCGGCTGATAATTCAGCCCTTCCTTTTGAGAATCAGCTTGATGCCGCCGTGCGCGGCCAGTTCCGCCCCTGCCACACCTGTGATGCCTATGTTACCCTTGCTGTCGATCTGGGCACTGACTTCCACCGTGTCCAGCGTGAGCCCGCCAGTTTCTTCGGGCGGCACAGTGAGGATAACGCTGAGGGAGTGTAGGAAACGCCGCATGTTCTCCTGTAATGTAGTCATGCCCACTTCAGATACCTTCCCCGCAACGCTCGCTGCCACATCTTTCAGCCCACGCCGAACGTCGGATGAACTCACTACTTCGCCGCCGGAGAAAATCATAATGGTCTGCTTGGACTCGTCCACCTTGCCTCCTGGAATTTATTGGGTCCTGGTCTTCGAAACTGAAATCCAAACCTATCGGCTTACAGAGAGACTCGCGGAATGCCAATCAATCCAACAACGTAAGCCCTGATACCCCATTTAAAGTCAAATCAGCTAGCGACTTCATTGCACAAGTGGCCTTCATCAATGCCAGGCGGTGCTGCCGCCACCACAGGTCATGATCATCATTTCTGTTGTCAGTGGCCTTGCGGAACCATTTCGCTGCCTCTGCGTCGTCTTTAGGAACCCCCCGGCCCTCTGAATACATGCGGCCGAGCCAATATTGCCCAGAAGCACTTCCCCGGTCCGTCTGGACCGCCGCCTTGCGGAACCATTTCGCTGCCTCTGCGTCGTCCTTAGGAACCCCCCGGCCCTCAAAATACATGCGACCGAGCCAATATTGTCCTTCCGCATTCCCCTGGTCTGCCGCCTTGCGGAACCATTTGAGAGCTTCAGTGTCGTCCTTAAAGGCATACATTTTGCCGAGGCCACATTGTCCTTCCGCATTCCCCTGGTCTGCCATCTTGCGCCACGCTCTCTTACTCATCTCTGACAGAGCCTCAACGTACGAACGCTCGTTTAAATATAGGTCTAGCAAACGTATTGCATTGGCTTCTCCCTGCTCCGCTGCCTTGGTCAACCACTTGAGAGCTTCAGCATCGTCCTCCGGTACGCCGTTGCCTAAAAGGAACATCGTTCCCAGAATGTATTCAGCATCAGGCTGCCCCTGGACCGCCGCCTTGCGGAACCATTTCGCTGCCTCTGCGGCGTCGTGAGGAACCCCCCGGCCCTCAAAATACATGCAGCCGAGCCAATATTGTCCTTCCGCATTCCCCTGGTCTGCCGCCTTGCGGAACCATTTGAGAGCTTCAGCGTCGTTCTCTGCCTCTGGTGCGCCCTTGCCCGAAAGGTGCATCAGTCCCTGATCAATGTACCATTTCACAGCCTCCGCTTCTTCGATGACAGGAACATCAAAAAGGACACCGTCAGCAGACCGCATGTAGAGCACCGGCGTTCCCCATTCAACATCATTTGGCTGGCCATAAATGGCCTTCCGCGCTTGTGACAAAGCGGTATCGACAGGAAACCCCTCGGCTAAGGCTGCGTAGAATTCGGTGGAGAAGATTATCGCGGCCTCATCGGTAATCTCAAACTGCATGGCCACGACAGCGGGGATGCTCTGCCGCAATAGCTTCGCAGCTACGCTGGCAAAAGGGTCACGCCGAGCGTTGCGGGCGCCTTCGCACGAGTTGAGCACCACCAGACGAAGCGAAGGGCAGTCGTGCAGCAGGGTACCTACCCGGTGTCCGTCAGCCGACCAGCCACTGCCATCCTTCCTCTCAAGCACGAGAACGCCCTCATCCGATTTTCTGTCGAAGCCCCCGTGCCCGATGAAATGGAAGATGTGATATTCCTTCTCACGCAACCGATGTTGGAGGGCTATCAGCGTTGCCTCTTCCATCCAGGTCATCTGCACCCTACCCCGGCTGATGAGGGGACCCAGCGCCTTCTGCATATTCTCCGTTTCCTGCTGCACGTCAAGGCGTCGATAACCGGCAGGGCTCGAAATCATTACGAGCAGACGGAGCGGGGGAGCAATGACAAGCGGCTGAATGCGTTCGGGCAGCTCGATGTGTCGCACAATGGGCGTGTACTCGGACTGGGTAAGAAACCGCTCCAAGGAGGGATCGAAAAGGAACTCCCAGGGGAGGTTTGCCAGTTCAGGGGCATCCTGAAGGCGTAGTTTCAGACGGAGACCGGTTTTGGGCTGGCGGGTAGACTCAGCAAGACTGCTCCTGAAACAGGCCAGCAACTCACCGCTGAAAACCGCCCCAAACAGTTTACCACCCAGCTCACAGGCTGCTTCCATTTCGGGAGATTGGAAGCCGCGGGTGGTGCCACGTAGGCGTCCTAGTTTGAGAACCAAAAGTTCCAGCTTCTCTTCGGAAAAAGGCAGCGTGAAAGTGTTTGATGCCTCACCGCACGGCGAGCGCAGGAGACGTGCAACGAAGCTGTCACCCTGGCGCTCGAACTTGAGCTCAAAATCCAGATACTTCAGCCGCTCCATCGAAATCCCCTTGCTGGGAACGTGTCCGAGGAACTCGTGCTCTTCATGATTGTATCAAGTTACCATACTTGAAGAATAGTGTGAACTGAATTGCCCTGACGAAATCGAACTCCTCGTGACAGTGGCCTAGACCCGGATTTGAGAGCAAACTGCTCCTGTGGGGATGGCAGTGGCTCAAAAGATATTTATCGTGCTATGGATAGGTCTTCACAGAATTTTTCATATGTCTCTCCTGGAAGTGGAAATTTCAATTCCCCTAAAACTTGCCACGTCCAAATCATTCATTCACCGAATCGAAGCGGCCAGCAGGTATTACCTTTGGCAAGCAAGGTTAACTTTCGCGAAGCCTGAACAGATGTGGATTCTCAATGATTTATTACGTACAATGGCAAGTAACGTTGACTCATGATCTGGTCCTTGGCAATATCGCAGTATTGGCATTGTTTGGCGCGCTTTCGCTGGCGCGACGGTGCGAACGGTAGCTTTGCCGGTATTGATCAGGCCGGCATGAATGATTCATGAGGTGAACCAATGACTCTCGAAATTAAGCAAGGGAAGGGATTGTTCTTTCTCGGTGCATCTATCATGATGGTCATCGTCTTTGCGATGGTCTTTTGGGACACACTGAACATCACGAAAATCAGCGGGAGCTACTACCAGAGAATAACGCAGAGGAAGGATTTGATTGCCGATATTCTCCCGCCGCCCCAGTTCATAGTAGAGCCATACCTGATAATGTATCAGATGTTGGATGAAACAGATAAGGCAAAACTTGAACAGTTGGCCGCAAAGGCCAGAGAGTTGCGGGATCAATACGAAGCGCGGCATAAATTTTGGGCTGGGACGCTGCCGGAAGGAAAGACAAGAGAGGAGCTAATAGTCGCGTCTTACCGGCCAGCCGTGGAATTCTTTGAGATAACAGATAAGCAGGTTATGCCAGCTATTCTGCGAGGCGATAAAGAGAACGCTCACACTTTAATTCGGGACCTTCTGACGCCGAAGTATGAGGATCATCGGCTTGCCATCGAAAACGTGGTCAAGACGGCCGCTGAAGCTATCCGTCGAGAAGAGCGCGAGTCTGCGGTTATTGTTGAGAGGCGGCTCATTTTGCTGGTGCTGCTGGGCCTGGGGATAATCGGCCTTGCGCTGCTGCATAGGCGGGCGGAGGAAAAGCTGCGCCATGCATCGCATTATGCTCGCAGTCTGATAGAAGCAAGTCTCGACCCCCTCGTCACCATTGACCCTGAAGGCAGGATAGCGACGTCAATGCCGCAACGGAGGAGGTTACCGGGTATACGCGTTCGGAGTTGATCGGCACTAACTTTTCCGTTTACTTTACGGAACCTGAGAAGGCCCGCGCAGGCTACCAGCAGGTTTTCAATCAAGGCTTCGTACGCGATTATGAGCTCGAGATCCGCAACCGGGATGGAGAGATCACGCCCGTACTCTATAATGCCTCTGTGTACAGGGATGACGCCGGAAGCGTTATCGGTGTTTTCGCCGCCGCAAGGGACATAGCCAAACAGAAACGCGCCGAGGAAGCGCGTTCGAGACTGGCAGCGATCGTCGAATCCTCTGATGACGCGATCATCAGCAAAAACCTGGATGGAACGATCACGAGCTGGAATGAGGGGGCCGAACGCCTCTATGGTTATTCTACCGCAGAAGCCCTGGGCAGGCCCGTATCCATTCTAACACTCCCGAACCAGCAGGATGAGATTTCGGTGTTCATGAGGCAAATCGCAGAAGGGATCAGTATCGAGCACTATGAGACGCAGCGAGTCAGAAAAGATGGCCGAACCATAGATGTGTCGCTGACCCTTTCGCCGGTCAGGAACCGTCAGGGTGAGATCATCGGTGCCTCAGCGATTGCGCGTGATATCAGCGCTCAGAAACGCGCCGAGGAGTCTGTGCGAGAGGAACGTCAACGCCTCTTCGACGTCCTCGAGACGCTGCCGATAATGGTCTGCCTGTTGAAACCGGATTATAAGGTTGCATTTGTCAACCGCAGTTTCCGTGACAAATACGGTGAGGCCATCGGTCGGCCCTGTTATGAAATCCGTTTTGGAAATACCGAACCATGCGGATTTTGCGAAACAACTAGGGTGTTCGAAACGGGCCTGTCTCACCATTGGGAATTCACCGGCCCTGACGGCAGCATAATGGATGCTTATGACTTTCCATTCACCGATGTGGACGGCTCGCCGATGATTCTCGAAATGCACATCGACATCACCGAGCGTAGACGAGCAGAAAGGGCGCTCATTGAAATCAAAGAAAACCTGGAACACCGGGTGGCCAAGCGCACCGCTGAACTGACGGCAAGGGATGAATTGTTGAAGCAGGCCCAGGAGATTGCGCATCTAGGCAGTTGGGAACTCGATCTGGTTAATAACCATCTAAGATGGTCAGACGAGGTGTACCGGATTTTCGGCCTCGAACCGCAAGAATTCGTTGCCACATACGAAGCCTTCCTCGAAGCGGTCCACCCTGATGACCGAGTCGCAGTTGACTCAGCATATTCCGGCTCGGTACGTCAGGGGAAGGACACCTATGAGATCGAACACCGTGTTATCCGTAAATCGGATGGTGAGCTCCGCATCGTCCATGAGAAATGCAACAACCTCAAAGATGAATCCGGTCGCATCATCCGGTCGATCGGTATGGTGCACGACATCACCGAGCGAAGGCGGGCTGAAGAGAAGTTGCTGCGGGCAAAGCAGGAATGGGAGCGCACATTCGACAGTGTGCCCGACTTGATCGCCATTCTGGATACTCAACACCGGGTACTTCGCGCTAACCGGGAAATGGCACGG
>JBKQTS010000250.1:0-63220 GCA_052143075.1 Syntrophobacteraceae bacterium
TCCATGCTTTTTCCGTTGCCGGCGGAATTGGTCATCTTTTCCAGCACGCTCCTCACGACCCCCGGTTCAGTATCGGCAAAAGCCATGAATCGTGGTCTCAGGGAGTGTCCCTTCATGATCATCCTGGAACTGCGTTCACCCATGACAAGAAGAATTCGAGTGTCATCGTAGAGTTCACGGAGAGCAGCGAATTCATCGAGTTCCAGTTCATCGACGTAAACGCAACGTTTGTGCCACAAGGGGTGCGAGGGCTATTTCCCAAGTCTATGCAGGTAGTTATTGGCGAGATGGCAGGACAGTCAACAAGACCGGATTGAAGCAAGAGATCCGAATTCTGAGAATAAATACCATTTTCGGGATTTCGTCCTGATAATGGGACAGTGGTGCACCCGGGCAGAATTAAAAACGACGTACAATATTATATTTCTTCAGGCGAGCATAAAGACGTGAACGAGATGGTCCTGATATGCGGCAAAGCTCTTGTATGTTCCCCTCTGTAAGTGACACGAGATCCATGAGATATTGACGTTCAGTCCTTTCAAGCAACTGCTCCAAATTGGGAAAAGCCCCGAGGTAGGAACGGAATTGGGTATCGTAACCTCAACATTGCTTGCCAGAAGGTGAAACCCGCAGCCCGCCTGGATTTAATGAATGTATGATCTGGACGTGGCAACTTTTCAGGACGTCGAGATTTCAAGGGGCAGGAGAGTTGTGTTGAATCCTTTTTAACTTTTTAGAGTCTTAGAAATGGAGACGTAGAAAGTGATCCCCTCTTTGCTTCCCGGTTCCACCCACACCCTGCCGCCATATTTTTCGGCTATTTCTTTTACTATGGCAAGGCCCATGCCCGCGCCTTCAACACCGATGGATGTTGCGTTGCGTTGAAACAGCCCAAAAATCTTTTTAGAATCGGCCCCTCTAAGCCCCTTGCCATTGTCGCTCACGGAAATAATGTGGAGGTTTTCGGAGTCTTCGTATCCGATCGAAATCCTGGTAAGGTTCTCGCCGCCGTATTTCAGGGCGTTATCAATTAAATTCCTGAAGATTCTAAGCATCGAAAGCCTATCCACCTCGATCTTCACTTCAGATTCAGGCTCAAGCAAATCGATCCTGCGAAGGCTGAGTTGAGCAGAAAATTCGTCTCTTAGCATTCGGAGAATCTCTGCAATGTTTATCGTTTCAATCAACGGAGCATCCTCTTTAGTCGCTATGTAGATATTGATCTTATCAACAAGGGTTGCAATATGCTCCGATACCTTCAGAATCTGATCACAATAGGTCCTGCCCTTTTCATCAAGAACAGCCTTGGCGTGTTTGCTCAGTCGTTTTGTCAGTCCATAAACGCCGATAGCCGGACTTTTGAGATCGTGAGCAACTGAGTATGCGAAAAACTTTAACTTTTCAGAAGCCTCTTTCAATGCCTTCTCAGCGCGCCTACGTTCCTCTACTTCACAAGTGAGTTGTTCATTTGCCATGGCCAGTTCCGCGGTGCGCTCTTTGACCAGGTCCTCAAGGTGATCACGGTATTTGTTCAATTCCTCCTGTGCAAGCTTGTGCTCGACGATTTCCCACGTCACGTCGGCAAGGTAGGCGGCAGTTTCAACGTCCTTTTCCGTGTAATCCGCCGGCTTGTTGCCCACGCCCAGGATCGCGACGACCTTGCCTTCCCTCATCACGGGGACCACCAGTTCGCGAACGACCTCAGCGTGGCCTTTCGGCATCCCTTTCTTGTGTTCCAGGGAACGGTAATCGTTGTGTATTACCGGCTTTCTCTCATATACGCAGTCCACCCAGACGCCGGCCTGATCGATACTGTAGTGCATGCCTTTGCCCTCGGCCCGGCAGAACTCCTTCAAAGTACGAGTTGACCATTGCTGCAAAAGAAGGGTCTTTTGGTCGCCTTCCACAAAGTGGCAAAAACCGATAGGGCTGTCCAGGAATGCGCCGACTTCATCCAACGTTTTGGTCAAAAGTTCATCCAATGTATGGGCGGCGGCGTACTCGATCAGGTCCAGCCGCATCTTGGTCAAACGTTGCGACTCCCGTTGCGTCTCCTCAGCCCGCTTGCGTGCGGTGATATCGAGCCCATAGATATTGAGATACTCAAAGTCGCTCACGGGCACCAGCATCAGTGAGTAAACCACGCCTTCGCATGTCAGTTCCATTTCTTTTGAACAGCCGGAGTTGAGCGTTTGGAGCGCATGTTGCCGCCAGTCGCCTGGGAGTGTTTCACCCAGTTGCCAGCCAAAAGATTCCATAAAAGCCGAACTACTCCTGTTGGCATATAGCAGTTTACCGTCACTGGATATTCTGAGAATCGGGTTTGGGTTTTCATCGGGGAAGCGCGCAATGCTTTCCATCTGTTCCTGCCCCTTATTGCGCTCGGTGATGTCAAGAATAGTCCCTGTGGCTGCCGGCTTTCCTTGATAAACGATGGCCGATCCATAAATCTCCACGGGGAAAATCTGTCCGTCTTTCTTCAGCCCCCTGAAGGTGTAATTAGTTGACTCGGCTTTGCCGAACATTCGCCTTCCGACCTGTTTTTCGACCGTGGCCAAGTCCTCCGCGTAGACCAGGTTCTTGAAAGGCATGCCATTGAGGCATTCCTCGACAGTGTAGCCGAACATTTGAGCGAACTTGGGATTGACATACTTGAAGACTCCGTCCTGTATGATATTGATGCCTGTAATCGCTGCCTCTGCAAAGCTCTTGAACTTGTTTTCGGATTCTAGGAGCGCCTCTTCAGCCTGCTTGCGCTCGGTGATGTCGCGGCAGAAACAGACAAACCTGCCGCCGCCCGTCTCCAGATAGGTCGCGGACACCTCAACATCGAAGAGGCTTCCATCCTTCCTACGATGGCATGTCTCAAAGGTCTCCGACCCTTTCTCAATGACGCGTCTTATGTGCGCCTCAGTTTCAGCGGATTCCTCGATGGCGTCGATATCGGAAATGCGTAACGACAATAGCTCGGCCAGCGAATAACCCGACATGCGGCAATAGGCTTCGTTGGCTTCCGTGATTCTGCCCTCAGCGTCGACCACCCAGAAGCCATCTGGCGTTGTCTGAAGAATGGTCTGCAAATAATACTGGTATTCTACTGCCTCCTGCGCCGCCAGTTTTTGCTCTCCTTTGTCCTTTTCCGATTCAGCAACGCGTTGGTGCAATGCTTTCAATTCAGTTATCAGCTGTTCTTTGGTCTTGTCTTCATCCTGCATTTCCGACTCCTCGGAATATCAATGCACAGGTTCGCACGCATATGGAACAAAGCGCATCCTATTTGATGACCCCGCAAAGAAAAAGCGAGCGAAAAAAAGAATCTGCAGGCCGTTTTGGATCGCCGAGTCAACAATAACCCAGTTTTCAATTTATGATTTTTATCCTAAAGGCATACAAGATGTGAGACAAGCGGATTCTAATAACGAAAAATCCGAGATACTTGCCACTGTGCGCAATAAACCCCGAGGATCCCGGTCAGCCAATCCCACGGGAACTTGCTATGTCTTGCCAACATCGTAACTCCTCGTTTTCTCAAGATATGATTTGCTTATAGAATCCCACTGAGAATTTGAACTCGGGAATTCGCAGCTTTTTCCTATTGCTAAAATGGCGAGAGGATCCCAGTCGTGAGGAAGTTGGAGATTGTTATTTAGAAATCAGGACAGATATTATGGCACATTTCTAACAATTATCAAGCACATAGGAACCAATGAAAACCCTTGAGAAGTGTCAAAATCCAGGGTTAAAACCCCATAAGCGCTTAAATAAGGGAGATTACTCTACTTGCATGCCAATACACCGACTCTTGAGTCCCTCTTCTCGAAGGATGATTTCGGAAGGATTTTTGATAACTTACACCCATGAGGCAAATTAAAATCCCCCCTGCCCCGCATCGCTCCGCGATGAGTGAACAGTGAGCAGTGAACAGTGAGTAGAAAAAGCTTTCAAACTAAAATCCCCCCTGCCCCCGTTTAGAAAAGGTTCATCCGGCAAACGAGTACCTGCAGATTGTGAAAGACAGTACCTGTCTGGCGTGAATTCGCCGGAGGCTTTTAGAGTTGGCATATAAAGGGATTTCCGGGTGAATGCATCTGTATCCAGACAGGCATTAGTGTGGCGAATTTTATGTAACCCCTTCAGGGTAAATACGGTTTGTGTACATCTATGACCCAGGGTGGCGTCCCGCGAGGCGCGAGACTGACCCTGGGCTGACTTATTAAGCCCCTTTGGGGCGCTGTCCCTCCGGGGCCGGAAATCCAAACCATAGGTACTCGTTTGCCGGATGAGCCTTAGAAAAGGGGGGGGAACGGTCTTATTTAAGCGCTTATGGTTAAAACCCCGCCCTCTTCAGCAGTGTCTGCCACTTGTCGTCCACTCTTCTTTGAAACTCGGCCACCTGTTCCCGAGTGATTTTTTTGAAACGGCCCTGGAGAGCTATGTACTCATCTATCGGCTTTTTTCTGCCGCTTTTGGCGACGCTCAGGCTCTTACCGGTGAGGTTAAGACGGCCCTTTTCTATCTCATAGAGCGGGAATATGCAGGATTCGACCATCATGCGGCCGATTTTCACGGTATCTTTGGTAGGATACCACCATCCGGTCGGACAAGGTGCTGACAGGTGGAAAAATCTGGTTCCCTTTATGTCTTTGGCCTTCAGAAACTTATCGTAAACATCACCCGGATAGGAGGACGAAACAGTAGCAAGGTAAGGAATGCTGTGGGCCTCCATTATCTGCATGAAGTCTTTCTTGGGTTGTTCTTTGGGCACTATCGGCGTCGTAGTGGTCACGGCGCCTGCAGGGGTCGCGCTAGACCGCTGTGTGCCTGTATTCATATAGGCTTCGTTGTCATAGCATACATAGATAAAGTTATCTCCTCGCTCTGCAGCGCCGCTCAGAGACTGGATTCCCATGTCGAAAGTCCCACCGTCTCCTGCCATTGCAAGGATCTTCCAGTCCTCACGCCCTGTGGCTTTAAGACCGGCCGCCAATCCTGAAGCGGTAGACGCTGTGCTGGCGAAGGTCGTGTTGACAGTGGTCGCCAACATAGGCGTCTTAGGGTAGATGCCGTGCAGAATGGTAATACAGCAGGCAGGTATGGAAATGATTGTTTTCTGCCCGAGCGCCTTCAAAATAAACCGGTAAGCGATTGTAACTCCGCAGCCGGCGCAGAGCCGGTTGCCCGGAAGTATATATTCTTTCTCAGGGTAGTCTAGAATGGCTGTTCGCGAAGACATGGCCTATTATCTTTCTTTTTTTGATATTTTAAATCCCATGGCCGATCCATATCGCTTTATCGGGCTGTTTACCGCTTTGCGCCGCTGCAATGCTCTCGCGTGCGACCTGAAGCAGGTCGGCGGCTGAGACATCTTTTCCACCAAGGCCCACGATGTAGTTGGAGAGCACGGGACCGCCCCCGTTTTCCCTGTAGAGAGAGGCCTGCAATTCAGTCATAAGCGCGCCCTGGTATCCATAGCTGATGGCTTTCTCGATGACGGCAGCAGAGCGCCTGCCCCGGACCGCTTCGAGCAGTTCTCTTGCTGGAAAAGGCCTGTATACGCGAACGCCTAGAACGCCCGCTTTCACACCGTCTTGTCTCAGAAGGTCGGCTGTTTCGGTCGCTTCGCTGGCAAGAGCCCCCATGGTGATGAAAAGAAAATCGGCGTCGTCAGCCCGGTAGCGGAAGAGAGGGTCCTCATAGGAGCGGCCAAAAAGCTCGCCAAACTCCCGGCCGGCTTGCCCTATAACCGGAAGGGCCTCTTCCAGGCTCTTCTGGAGCCGGAACCGAAAGCCCATATAGCTGGGAGAAAGTACCCCGTCCGGGTCGGGAAGAGGGTCGCTCATAACCACCGGATTGATGTTGACCGGGTTTTCCGGATCGAGCGTGTGAAAAGGAATATAGGGCGGGAGGAACGAATCGACCTTTTGCTGGCCGGGTATCACTACCGGCATAAGCGTGTGCGAAAGCCAAAATCCGTCAAAGCAGACCATGCACGGAATCAGAAGCTGCTCCGCGGCCTTGAACGCGACGATAGTAAGATCAACGACTTCCTGGTTATTCATACAGTAGAATTGCATCCAGCCGGTGTCGCGTTGTGAGATGCTGTCCTGGGCATCGTTGAGAATCGTCCAGGGCGCTCCCATTCCCCGGTTGGCAACCGGCATCACTATTGGAAGCCGCGCTCCGGCGGCCCAGTGCAATTGCTCATGCATGTAGGCAAGGCCGTTTGCGGCGGTTGCAGTAAAGGCCCTCGCCCCTACGATGGAGGCGGCAATGCACACGCCCATTGCCGAATGTTCGCTCTCAACACGAACCAATTCGGCCTTCAAATCCCCTCGTTCGACATATCCGGAAAGGATCTCGGGTATTTTGGACTGAGGCGTGATCGGATAGGCGGCCACAACCTGAACACGGCTCAATCTGGCCGCCTCTGCAGCAGCCTGTGTTCCGGTCAGAATCAAAGTTTGTTCCACTGTTGCGCTTCCTTTCTGGTACGAGCCGTGACGGCAAGCTTGCCCCGGCGTATGGCAGGGATAGCAGAATGCCTAATATCGCCCATACTTCCATAACGGATAGGCAAAGGAGAAGTCAAACGAAAACAAGAATGATTATGCACTCAGAGTGAAACTGTAAATGACAGCACATGCACGGCTAAAACAGGCAAGGGGATTGGTGAGAGCAAACCTCCGAGACGTAAGCCGCACTGGAGGCCGCTCTCACGAACCAGCAGAGAACTTTACTTCTTCTTGTTGTTCCTTTTGGAAGCCTTGAGAGGATTGATTTTCTGCCGATCTTGCAGTTCAACCTTGTTATGAGTTGCAAAATTGCAGGCACTGGCTCTCCATTTAATGGAAGGATTCGGATAGCTGCTGCAGAACTTCCCGGCGGCAAATTCCACAGTGCGCTGACATCCTTCGCACTGCTCCACGATCTGATGGCAGGTACCGCCGTTGTAGCCACATCCCGTTTTCGTCATGAAGGCGCATTCGGCTCCCGCCTTCATTGTTGAGCAAACCATGACAACCACCCCCTATTCTGTTATGATTTTATTCTCCAATCGGAGAAAACGGAGGGAATAATAACCGGGAATTAATCGCTGTCAAGTTTTTTATATGTATTTTTTCCAATTTTAGTTGAATATTGAACTAGATGCGCCGATTTTATTATAGCTGTACGAACGTATTTCCAGATGTGTTCCACATGGGAGCGGAAACTCTCCAGGGAAAGGCATGTTTAAGCTCAAGGGGGAATGAGTTGCAAGGTTGCCGGAATGAGTCTAGTTTCCATCCGGAAAGTGCCCTTTTCCGCCCTGGGGCGGTGGGACCGCCAGCCAGGATCTCGACGCTCCGCGAGGCGGGTGGCACAGGCAGGATCTCGACGCTCCGCGAGGCGGGTGGCACAGGCAGGATCTCGACGCTCCGCGAGGCGGTACCTATGTACGCCTCCGCGCAAACCCTTGATTTCCTTACACCTTTCGGTGCGGCGCTGGGCAATCCGGAAATGACGGGGCACCAAAATGTACGCGCCAGGGCAAAAAATGCCTTCTTTCCGAACGGAAACCTCGCGGGGCGTGGAATTTGTCCCGGGGTTTCCGGATGGATACGAGTCTCGTTCCCGATTAAGTGTTTGCGACGGCAAACCGCTTTGGAAGGATTTTGAACTGTGGCCAAGAAAATAGGGGAACTGCTGGTCCAGGAAGGTCTTGTATCCACCGACCAGCTCAACCGCGCGCTCGACGAGCAGCATCATACCGGAGAGCGCATAGGGGCTGCCCTGGTAAAGCTGGGCATAATCGATGAAGATACTCTTTTGGAGTTTATAGCCAAGCAGTTTCGCTGTCCTCAGGTAAATTTATACAAGCTTAGCTCGCCCAAACACGTCGCGGGCATAATTCCTCTCGATATCATGCACAAATACCAGGCCGTTCCATTCGGACTTATGGGCAATACCCTTCATGTTGCCATGTCCGACCCCGGCAACCTGTTCGTCATCGACGACATTCGCTTCCTCACCCGGAAAAACATCCAGGTTCACGTTGCCTCTGACAACGTCATCAAGAAAGTCATCGGACTCTATTTTGCAGCAGACGACTCGCTGGATGATGTTCTTGGGATGCTCAAGGAGGAAGTCGATCTCGATCTGGTGCAGACGACCGACGACATGGACCTCTCGAGTCTCGAAACCGCTGCCGAGCAGGCCCCTGTGGTAAAGCTCGTGAACCTGATTTTGATGGATGCAATCCGAAAACAGGCGAGTGATATTCACCTGGAGCCCTATGAGAAGACCATGCGCGTTCGCTTCCGTATAGACGGCGTGCTCTATGAAGTAATGCGCCCACCCGCCCATCTTAAGAACGCCCTTATCTCACGAGTAAAAATAATGAGCCGTCTGGACATAGCTGAGAGGAGGCTCCCTCAGGACGGACGCATACGACTCAAGACAAAGGGACGCGACATGGACTTCAGGGTCTCTGTTCTGCCTACACTTTTTGGTGAAAAGGTCGTACTGCGCCTTCTCGACAAAGCCGGGCTCCAGCTCGACATGACCAAGCTCGGGTTCGAAGAAGTTCAGTACAAAAATTTTCGAGACGCAATCTATTTGCCCTTCGGAATGGTGCTGGTTACCGGACCTACCGGGAGCGGCAAGACCACCACTCTTTACAGCGCGCTCTCGGACCTGAACAAAACCAGCCAGAATATTTCGACCGCTGAAGACCCCATTGAATACAATCTCTCCGGAATAAACCAGGTTCAGGTGCACGAGTCGATCGGCCTTACTTTCGCCGCTGCCCTGCGAGCGTTTCTCCGACAGGACCCCGATATCATCATGGTCGGCGAGATAAGGGATTTCGAAACGGCGGAAATCGCCGTGAAGGCGGCCCTTACGGGTCACCTCGTGCTGAGCACCCTCCATACCAATGATGCTCCCAGCACGATAAACCGGATGCTCAACATGGGTGTCGAAGCCTTTCTGGTGGCCTCAGCCGTAAACCTGGTAATCGCACAAAGACTCGTTCGCAGAGTATGCAGCGAATGCAAAGTCGTCGAACATGTCCCGCCTGAGACATTGCTCGACTTGGGGCTTCTGGACGAGGAACTGGGCACATTCACATGCTATCGCGGAAAGGGATGCCCCGCCTGCAACGATACGGGATACCGGGGCCGCATCGCTTTGTACGAAGTCATGCCTCTGCACGATCAGATTCGCGAACTCGTCCTGATGGGAGCCTCTGCTGCTGAAATAAAGAAGGAATCGATCCGTTTGGGAATGACAACGCTAAGACGCAGCGGCATTAATAAGCTAAAGGAGGGGACAACGTCCATTGAGGAGGTCATAAGGTCTTCGGCCAAAGATTAGCCGGTTTGCGCGCATGAGCAGTCCTTTTCCGTTCCGGCGGTGTCAATCTTCGGACTTGACTAAGCGCAAAAGCCAATGGATGGACACTTGCCATTAAGCAAATATTTTGCGAATCCCACCCCGTGAAACTGCTGCTATATTTAAGAACGGTTGCCCACCAGAAGATTTTGGACCGAAATTTGCAATCAATGTCGCTGTCACCCCTTCCTAAATAGTTTTTTGACGCAACAGGAGAGCGAAATGGCGGTTTATCTATGGGCAGGTATGGATCGCACCGGGAAAAAACAAAAAGGAGAAATAGAGGCCGACAATCTTCCTCTGGCACGCCAGATGGTGGTCAGGAAGGGAATAACCGTAAAGAATGTGCGAGTCAAGCCCAAGGCTCTGGGGGACTATTTCCCGGCCATGGCTGGAAAGGTCAAGGATAAGGATAAAGTCATATTCGTTCGGCAGTTTGCGACGATGATCGACGCCGGCCTCCCGCTTGTCCAGTGCCTGGATATTCTCCAAGAGCAACAGGACAACGCGAATTTCAAAAGAGTTATCCGGCAGATCAAAAAGGACGTTGAGGAGGGATCAACTCTGTCAGATGCAGTGAAAAAACACTCGAAGGTTTTTGACAATCTATTCCACAATCTCGTGGCTGCAGGTGAGATCGGCGGTATCCTCGACGTAATCCTCAACAGGCTCGCCGCTTACATCGAAAAAATTGCAAAGCTAAAGAAAAAGGTAAAAGGCGCGCTAACCTACCCAGTGATTGTAGTCGCAATTGCCATAATCGTTGTAGCGGTTATCCTGATCTGGGTTATTCCTGTCTTTAGCAGGCTTTTCCTGGACGCGGGCGTGAAGTTGCCGGCAATGACCTTATTTGTCGTGAACTTGAGCGATTTTACAAAGAACTACTTTCACTGGATGATCGCCGGGCTTATCCTGCTCTTTTTTGGGTTACGCCAGTTTCGCAAGACGGCCAGAGGGCGCGACATCTTTGACCGCCTTTTGCTGCGAATGCCCGTCTTCGGCGTGCTGATCCGCAAGGTCGCCGTGGCGCGCTTTACCAGAACTCTGGGGACGATGCTCTCAAGCGGCGTACCCATTCTTGACGGCCTCGACGTGGTCGCCGCAACAGCCGGGAACTCGGTAGTCGAAAAAGCCATCCGGAAGGCGCGTGTCTCCATTTCCGAGGGCCGTCCTGTTGCAGAGCCTTTGGCTGAGACACGCGTTTTTCCGCCTATGGTGACCCAGATGATTTCGGTTGGAGAGGCTACCGGCGCGCTCGACACCATGCTTGCCAAGATAGCTGATTTTTACGACGAAGAAGTCGACTCTGCCGTCGGAGTCTTGACATCAATGCTCGAACCGTTGCTGATCCTCTTTCTGGGCGTCACTATCGGCGGCCTGCTCGTGGCAATGTACCTGCCGATCTTCCAATTAGCGGATGTGGTTGCAAGATAGAGGGCGAAATGGCCCCACTCTCACCCGGGCAGAATAATGAGTCCGATGACAGCCGATTCAGAGGGAAGCTCAAAAAGCTCCTACTTTACCGGCTGATTTTTGCCGTTTTTTTCCTCATTCTTACCCTTGCCGTCCAAAGCGCCAGGAACGCCGACCTACTTTCAGCCCACTTTCATCCTCTTTATATTTTTTCGTGCATCCTGCTCCTCTTCACAATTTTCGGAGCCGTCAGCGTCGAACGGGTCCGTCGCCTGGTACACTTCGCCTGGGTCCAGATCATTTTCGATCTGGGCGCCGTGACCGTCCTCGTCTACATGACAGGAGGAATCGAAAGCTCCTTCTCATTTCTTTACATGCTCGTGATCATAAGTTCAGCCCTGCTGCTTTACCGGCAGGGAAGCCTGCTAACCGCTTCCGCATGCGCTCTGATTTACGGACTTCTTCTCGACCTTCAGTACTTCGGGTGGATCTCACCTCTTCAGCTCGTTGCCCGCACCGGACAGAAACCTGACAGCGGCACCTATTTTTTTTACATCCTCATGAACACGGCGGGTTTTTTCCTGCTGGGCTTTGTTGCGGGATATCTCGCCGAGGAGTTGCAAAGATCCAGCCGGCGCGTCCGCGAGCGCGAAAGAGATCTGAGCGAGCTTGTCACCCTTCATACAAGCATCGTCCAGAGCATGTCCAGTGGTCTGCTGACTGTTGACCTCAACGGAGACATCATTTTTTCAAACAACGCCGCGCAGGAGATTCTAGGAGTAACATCCGGCGAAATTGCCGGGCGGTCGTTGACTGAGCTTTTCCCAACCGTCGACGTCTCGGGGCTTCCACACCGCAACGGAGTGGAAGGTCGAAGAGTGGCGGGCCGCATGGAGACTGAATACAGCCATCCATCAGGCATACAGATCACCCTTGGCTACTCAGCTTCGATCCTCCAGAATGAAAGCAGTGAGACTTTTGGCTGGATCATCATATTCATAGACCTGACCAAGCTAAAAGCTATCGAGGAGCACATACAAAGGATGGAGCGTCTGGTTCTCGCTGGAAGATTCGCAGCCGAAATCGCCCATGAGATCAAAAATCCGCTTGCCGCGATTAGCGGAGCCATGCAGATGCTCAGGGGCGAAGTGGGACAAACTGCGCTAAACGCGAAGCTTATGGGGATCGTGCAGCGTGAAATCGAACGCATAAACGGGCTTGTCACCGAGTTTCTATGGATGGCGAAAGGTTCTCCCAAATCGGCACAGGTCGAAGATGTAGCAGCCTGTTCCATAATAGAGGAGATTATCGCTCTTCTTAAGACCAAAAAACAGGTAACTGCATCTCATATTATCAGGACTGATTTCCAGACCAGGCCGTTTATTTCAATCGATCCCGACCATCTCCACCGGGTGCTGTGGAACCTGTTTGTTAACGCTCTTGAAGCGATGCCGGAGGGTGGAGAGCTTTCGATCTCGGTCGGCTTTGAGGAGTCGGCCGCCAGCGCAAACAGACCGATCCGAATTGAGATCGGCGATACCGGATGTGGAATTCCTGACGGCGCGTTCAAAAGGATTTTTGACCCCTTCTTTACCACCAAGACAAACGGAACGGGTCTGGGGTTGAGCATAGTCTATCAACTGGTTGAGAAAGCTGGAGGCAGCATAGAGGTAAGTCGCTCCCAGCGGGGAACCGGGACAATCTTTTCACTTTTTTTCCCACCGAGCCGGTCTTTTTCACTTGCCAAATGAATTTCTGATGATTAAAAGCACTCATCATAGGTGAGTGCTAACACCAGGGCGGGAGCTGCGAGTCCACTGTTGCCCAAAATTCATTCAATCAAGCGAAAGGAGTTGTTATGAACCTCAGACCGCTCAACGATCGCGTCGTGGTCAAACGCATGGAAGAGGAGCAGAAAACCGCAGGCGGGATCATCATTCCCGATACGGCAAAAGAAAAGCCCATCCAGGGAGAAGTCCTCGCGGCCGGAAACGGCAGGATCATGGAAGACGGTTCCAGAAGAGCGCTCGACGTCAAAAAGGGTGACCGGGTCCTCTTCGGCAAATACGCAGGCACCGATATAACCATCGAGGGCCAGGAAGTTCTTATTATGCGCGAGGACGATATTCTTGCCATTGTCGAATAAGTCTTTGCTTCATTTGAAAAAACACCAGGAGGAACGGTCTCATGGCAAAACAGTTAATATATGATACTAAGGCGCGCGAGTTGCTGCTCAATGGGGTCAACACGCTCGCAGACGCAGTAAAGGTTACACTTGGCCCCAAAGGCCGAAATGTGGTTATCGAGAAGAGTTTCGGCGGCCCTACTGTGACTAAAGATGGCGTTACGGTAGCCAAGGAAATCGAACTTGAGGACAAGTTCGAAAACATGGGGGCGCAGATGGTAAAGGAAGTCGCAAGCAAAACCAGCGACGTCGCCGGAGACGGTACTACCACCGCAACCATTCTCGCACAATCCATCTACTATGAAGGCTCCAAGCTGGTAAGCGCCGGCCATAATCCCATGGCGATCAAGCGGGGCATCGAAAAGTCCGTCCAAATAGTGGTCGCCGAACTGAAGAAAATCAGCAAGCCCATTAAGGACCAGAAAGAGATCGCCCAGGTGGGCACCATTTCTGCCAATAACGACGCAACCATCGGAAACATTATTGCCGAAGCGATGAACAAGGTGGGCAAAGAAGGCGTAATCACGGTCGAAGAAGCCAAGTCGATGGAGACTACCCTTGAGGTTGTCGAGGGGATGCAGTTTGACCGCGGATATATTTCCCCGTATTTCGTCACCGACCCTGAGAAAATGGAAGTCCTGCTCAACGAGCCTATGATTCTCGTAAACGAGAAAAAGATAAGCAGTATGAAGGACTTGTTGCCTGTTCTCGAGCAGATCGCCAAGATGGGCAAGCCGCTTCTGATTATCGCCGAAGACATTGAAGGCGAAGCGCTTGCCACATTGGTAGTCAACAAGCTCCGAGGCACTCTGCAGGTCTGCGCGGTAAAGGCCCCGGGCTTTGGCGACAGGCGCAAGGCGATGCTCGAAGACATAGCCATCCTCACTGGCGCACAGGTAATCAGCGAGGAGAAGGGCATCCGGCTCGAAAGTGTGTCCTTGAACGATCTGGGCAGGGCCAAGACTATCCGTATCGACAAGGACAACACGACAATAGTTGACGGCGCCGGCGACCGCAAGACCCTTGAGGGTCGAGTGCGCCAGATCCGCACCCAGATCGAGGAGACTACCAGCGATTACGACCGGGAGAAGCTCCAGGAAAGGCTTGCCAAGTTAGTGGGCGGTGTTGCAGTGATAAGCGTTGGCGCGGCCACCGAAACTGAAATGAAGGAGAAAAAGGCAAGGGTTGAAGATGCGCTTAACGCCACCCGCGCTGCAGTGGAAGAAGGTATCGTTCCCGGCGGCGGCGTTGCCTACCTGCGCTGCCTGTCTTCACTGGACAATGTTGCCCTTGACGGCGACGAGCAGCTTGGCCTCAAGATAATCAAGCGCGCTCTCGAGGAACCTGCCCGCCAGATTGCTGCCAACGCCGGCGAAGAAGGGTCCGTAGTCGTTCAAAAACTCAAGGAAAAATCGGGCGCCTTCGGCTTCAACGCAGAGACGGGTCAATACGAAGATTTGAACGAAGCCGGCGTAATCGATCCGACCAAGGTAACCCGCACGGCACTGCTTAACGCTGCCAGTGTCTCGGCCCTCATGCTCACCACCGAGTGCATGGTCTCCGAGCTACCGAAGGAAGATAAAGGCGCCGCCGGTATGGGAGGCATGCCGCCCGGAGGAGGCATGTACTAGCATCGCAATCTGCTCGATACGCTATTTGTTTTTGGTGTTAAGCCCCCGATCCCAGCTATGGGACGGGGGTTTTTTGTCCATATTCGGAGCTATACCGGCTAAAATAAGATTGAATTGAATTCCAGGATATTTATGATACTTCTATAATCGGCAGATGCAGGTTCGCTTGCAATTGTGTGCATGTCATCTATGGAATGCCGGTTTTTAACGTTTTAACGACACCAAGACTGTATCATTGCTGCAGCGGCCGGTTGACAATGATTTTTCCTCAACGCGGGGAGAAGTTGAAGTGGGAACTGCATTGGAAAGAGAATTGGAACGACTTCAGGATGAACTGATCGATCTCGGGGTGATGGTCGAGCGCACCTTAATCGAGTCTGTCGAGATTCTCAGAACACGGCAAAGTGAAGCGGCCCTCAGTCTGATTGCGGCCGATTCGGAGATCAACCGGAGGCGCTACGCAATCGAATCGGATACTCTTGGTCTTATAGCCAGACAGCAACCGATGGCTAAGGACCTGCGGACCCTTGCGGCCATCTTGGAAATTGCCGGCGAGTTGGAGAGGATCGCCGATTATTCGAAGGGGATCGCAAAGATTACAGTACAGCTCGGTTCACAACCTTTGACAAAACCGCTTGTGGATATCCCGCGAATGGCAACACTGACTTCAGATATGCTCCACAGAGCGCTCCTGTGCTTCGTTGACAGAGACGATGCTGCGGCGCGTTCCATCCCCGCCGAAGACCGGCAGATTGACGATCTTTACGACCAGGTATACCGCGAGTTAATGACTTACGTACTGTCGGACCCTAAAAACATCGAAGGCGTAAGCTACCTTATGTGGGTAGCGCACAACCTGGAACGCGCCGCCGACCGCGTCGTCAATATTTGCGAGCGTGTAATCTTTACGGTGACCGGCGAGCTCATCGAATTTGAAGATTTCGAGCATAACCCGCTGAGGGTCGAGAGAGCCAGCACCTAAAGACGCATAGGGAGCGGCACGGCTATATTGGCAATCCCGTTCTGTTAGCGACAGTTTGTAGATGTATCCTAAAAGATATAGGTTTTAAAACACAAAAGCCGGGCACAGCAGGCTGCAGGAAAGTCTTTGCCCGGGATCAGGTCTTTGCGGTTTCCGTCCGTTTTTCCGTCTCAACCGCCCAGTACGGATGCATGAGGTCCTCAAACACCGAAAGGGCAGCCTCGGTGCCCTGTCCCATTGCAGTCACTATCTGTTTGTAGCCCCCTTCGGCGTCTCCGGCGGAATATATTCCGCGAATATTGGTTCGATGATGTGAATCATGTTTAATGAAACCGTCCGGGGTCAATTCGATCCCCAGAGTTTTTGCAAGATCGACTGAAGGCTCATAACCGATAGCGATGAAAACCCCCTGCACCGGAAATGGATAGACCAAACCGGTCCTGTTGTTTCGGAGAAGAACTTCGGCCACCTTTTCCTTACCCTTTATTTCCACGACCTCGGTGTCCCACAGAACTTCTATGTTGTTGGAAAAAATATTTTTGGAGAGGTGCTCCTGGGCCCTCAGGGTGTTTCGTCTGTGAACCAGTGTTGTCCACACGTCTATGTTATGGAGATAGAGGGCCTCGGTCACGGCACTGTTGCCCCCCCCGACCACAATTACTCTCTTACCTTTGAACAACGGACCGTCACAGGTTGCGCAGTAACTCACGCCCCGGCCCTGGAAGAGCAACTCGCCGGGAACACCAAGATTTTTGTAGTTGGCCCCGGTAGCGAGGATGAGAGCTTTGGCAAGAAACTTTCTCCTACTGGTCTTAACTTCAATCTTGGGCCCTGGTTGAATGCCGACTACCTCCTCCCCCTGGAATATCTGCACGTATTCCAAAGCGTGGCTGACCAGAATATCCACCAGCGTTTTTCCGGGCACCCGCGTAAAACCGGGATAATTCTCCACGACGGGCGTGGCCGCCACCTGTCCTCCCAGTGGGCCCCTCTCGATCACCGACGTTTTCAGTCCGCTGCGCACTGCGTAAATGCCTGCAGCAAGGCCCGCCGGCCCACCACCCACGATGACCACATCAGTTTCGATCACGTCGGAGTCTATTTCGGGGATGAAGACAGTCTGCTGTTCAAGCTTTTGAAGCGAAAGCACAAACAGCTCCTCCGTCTGCGCTCCATGGGCAATGAGTATATCGTTTGCAAAGGTCTGCGGGACGCTGAAGGCGGAGTAGCGATTCGCGGTTTCCTGGTTTGACTGGATATCTATTATCTCAAGGGAGACGATCTCCGGTCTTTCGATGACCGCCTTCACCGCATTGATCGCCTGGTCAGGACAATAAGGGCAGGTCGGACTGACGAAAACCTTGACTTCCCTCTTGGAACTAATCTTTTTCAGGACCTTCTGGGACTGCTCACTCATATTGCTGGTCCGGAAGCCGAGCAGCAGGATGATTCCAACCAGGGTCCTCGCTTCTTCTCCGAAGGGAACCCCAAGATACCGCATTGAATATCGACCCGGGTCGAAAATAAGTGTGGGTGAACTATTCACATTGTGCTTCTTTGCTTCCGTCCCGTACAGGTCGAACTCGCTGAGCTCAATTTTGTTTGAGATTTTATTAAAGCTTTTAAGCAGCTCTCGCGCTGCCTGATTGAGAACATCGTTCTGGCCCTTTTCGGTAAAGAGCATCACAGGAACCTTGTTGGGGAGCGCATCGAATGCGACCCTGAGATTCTCCTCGACTTGGCTCCCCCAAAAGGCATCTTGCTGATTTTCAGGTCTATTTTCCGGCATTTTTCCCCTATTCGAATTTTGATACGTTCGAGTTTGCCCTCAATAATCCGCCAAATATCCTAAATATAAGTAAACTCGCCCAACAGTGCCACGGGCAGGTCCAATTTTCCCCTGCGTGATCGGCATCCTCGATTCAATATCGATTCTAATGATGTACACAGTGTATAATCAAAACTACTGTCTTTTTCGGGGGCGAATACCCAATTCACCTTATTGAAACCCCGGATCAAAAAAGATGAAATGGCAGCAGGTAAGCCTTCCTTCCACCGAGGTTCGAGATTATGAAAAAAATGAGGAAACCTATAGGTTGGTGCGCGGTTTTTATTTTCTGGGGTTTGGGAGTTCTGCTTTTGCGGCAAATATGGGATTATCAAAAATCGCTACCCGACCCGCTTGGTTCCTATATCGAATTCACGGTTATGTTTCTTGTCACTTTCTATGTGTTGGCCCTTTTTCCTATTAAATATTGGGTAGACCGGTTTTTCTCGCTTTTAGGACTTTCGGTTGCTACCAACGTTTGACCTTGCCCCTCCAGTAATCTTATGAGATTTTCTCCTTCCAAAGTTCGTCCACGTGATTTAGATTAAGAAGACGCCGTTTTGTGCGGTTTTGAATTGCCTGGTGAGGATCGTTTTATTGAGGGCTTGTCTGTAAATAAGGCTCTTAAAAATGAGGAACCGGAACTTCTGAGATGCATTTAGTCACCGGCTGAGAAATGCATGGATCGTCAGCCCAGCCCCAGCCCCGCTTCAAAGCCCGTTGCCCTTAAGGGACGCCTGACCTCCCTGGACGCCTTTCGCGGCTTTACAATCGCCTTGATGATACTCGTGAACAGCCCCGGGGATCCCGGGGCCGTCTATGCACCTCTGAGTCATGTGGTCTGGAACGGATGGACTTTTGCCGACACTGTCTTTCCATCCTTTCTTTTCATAGTTGGAGTTTCGCTCGTCTTTTCATTTGCAAGGCAAGAAGAAAAAGGAACACCAAATTCGGCGTATATGGTCCGGCTCCTGAGACGAACCAGCATTTTATTCGCGCTCGGGCTTTTTCTTAACGGCTTTCCGTCATTTCAGCTCTCAACCATTCGCATACCCGGAGTTCTGCAAAGAATTGCACTCTGCTATTTTTTTGCTTCATTGATTGTCCTGAATGCGGGTTTGAGAGGCCGCATCTTATGGCTTGTTGGCTTGCTTGCCTCCTATTGGCTGATGATGCGGTTCATACCAGTGCCGGGGATCGGCACCGGGGTGCTCGAGCCCGGGAAAAATTTTGCCGCCTGGGTCGATTCGCTTTTTCTGAGTGGGCACATGTGGTCATATTATAACGGTGCATGGGACCCGGAAGGGATTGTGAGCACAATTCCCGCAATCACTACCACTCTTTTCGGAGTGCTCACGGGACAATGGCTCTGGTCTTCTTTGCCCGAGCGCAGGAAAGTTGCCGGAATGGTATGCGCCGGCCTGGTTCTGCTCATCGCCGGTACCATACTTGATAGCTGGCTGCCGATAAACAAGAGCATATGGACGAGCACCTTCAGCATATTCATGGCGGGGGTGGCCCTTGTTTGCCTGGCATTCTTTCACTGGTCGATCGATATCGCAGATTTTTCCCGGTGGGCTAAACCGTTAATTATACTCGGACTGAATCCTATCACCGTATATGTGCTATCGGAACTCTTCGACACCACACTCAGGCTATTAAATGTGTCCATGTCCAAAGGACAAGTGATAGACTGCCAAACATACATGTTCAAAAGCTTGTGTGTCCCTATTGCAAGATCGGAAACCGCTTCTTTGATCTATGGGCTCCTGACTCTCCTGTTTATGTATCTCATCGCATGGATTATGTGGCGAAAGCGGCTTTTTATAAAGATCTAGTGACGTCTCATAAGTTCCTCGATATTTCCGCAATACTCACTCGTCAACCCGGCAAAAGCCGGAGTCCAGTGCCTTTCAACCTATAACTTCCCAAGAATACGATCATAGACACTCACACTGCATTTCACGCCGACTTACGCTTCATGGTGAACCAGACTGAAATCTGGATTGACACTACCGGTCGTGTGTGACACCATACGGTGACCTCTTCGGGATCAACGGATTATCCCTCGCCCCCCAACGGTGCCAAGACGTTCAAAATGGCAAAAGCGCCGCAGAATTCCGGGATTTAAGGCGATTCGGAAGGAGCGTGGCAATCGTGAAGCTGGATACCGACTTCGCAGGCATGCGTTTCAAAGAATTCCAGACAGATATCACTTGGCGCCGCACCATGAACTATGCAGCGGCAACAAATGACCACAACCATCTCTATTTCGACGACGAGCGTGAGGGAGGAGTCATTGCTCCTCCAATGTTCGCTGTGGCTGTGACATGGCCGATTTCCGAGAGGATTTGGGAATATATAGAGTCAGGAGGCTTCCCGAAAGAGATCCTAACAACCCTGGTCCACTTAACAGAGCATCTCGTCTTTCACAGGCTCATTCGTCCCGGCGACAGATTGACCGTCAAAGGATCGATCGCCAGGATCTCACCACATAAGGCCGGCACGCTGATGGTCATACGTTATCACGCTGTGGATGGGGAAGGCCGGCCGGTTTTTACTGAGTATTTGGGCGGTCTCCTGCGAGGGGTCCAATGTTGCGGCGATGCCAAAAACGCGGCACCTCTCCCCATGGTACCTGCACACGACGAACAAGGACAGCCGGAATGGGAGATCCCCATTTTCATAGATCTGCTCGCTCCCTTTGTGTACGATGGATGCACAAACATTTTCTTCCCGATTCATACTTCGGTGGCTTTTGCCCACGGAGTAGGACTTCCGGGCATAATCCTCCAGGGAACAGCCACACTGGCCTACGCTATACGCGAAATCATCAATCGTGAAGCGGAGGGCAATCCGCATTGCTTGAGTTCCTTAACCTGTCGATTCACCGGCATGGTCATCCCGGGATCCGAAGTTCGGCTAATTCTCTCGGGCCGCAGATCGGCTGAGGAGGGTACAGATCTGTTTTTCAAGGTCTTCAATGCCGTCGGATCACCCGCAATCAGTGACGGCTACGCGCGCCTTGAACGGCGCAGCCGCTAGGAAACATCCGGGAACCGGTTTGCTCGGAAACAATCCCCGTAAGAAAGGAGGCAAAAGTGACCTGGGAAAGTCTGACCCAAACATGGCACTTTGTGGAGAAATGGGCCGAAGCCCGCCCCCAGGCTGAAGCATTGGCATTCGAGGCTGACAGGTTAACGTGGGCCGATTTCAAAAGCCGTATGGATCTTACAGCCAAAGCCTTTCTCGACATAGGAGTCAAAAGGGGAGACCGGATTGCAATGCTATCCATGGCTCGCACCGAATTTTTGACTACCTTCCTGGCAGCGGGTAAAGTCGGCGCGGTATGGCTGGGGCTATCTCCCAAGTTTAGCTTGGATGAGCTGCTATATCTGCTTGGCGACTCCCGGCCTTCGGTGCTCATCACTTTGCGGCGGCATATGGGTAGCGACCTTCGCCCAATAATTGGAACTCTGATGGAAGAGTTTTCCTGCCTCAAGAAAGTGTTGGTCATCGGAGAGCCCTTTGAAGCAACGGAAGGGTTCTCAGAATTCGCATACCGCCGGCGATACTACCTGAACGGTGACTTGGAAGCGCGCTGCAGAGAGGTCGCGGATCAAGACCCAACTCTGTTGCTTTATACCTCTGGGTCGACAGGCAAACCCAAAGGAGTGCTACACACACACTCGAGCATTGTCGAGAACATTAAAGTCGAGGCGAAGAAGTTTTACTTTGACGACCAGTCCCGAGGGCTGATCCACTTCCCTATCAATCACGTAGCTTCAGTTGTTGAGCTGGGGTTTGCCGGGATCATGGCGGGCGGCTTTCTTATGTGTATGGACAAGTTCGATCCGGCTGAAACGCTCAAAATGGTCCAAAAGGAAAGCATTACGCATCTTGGCCAGATACCAGCAATGTTTTTGCTTCAGTTCAAAGATTCTCAGTTTGCCCAGACCGACCTGAAAAGTGTCAAGCATTTTCTATGGGCCGGAGCGGCGGCCCCGAAGTTGATGGTCGCGGTACTGTCTCAGATCTGTGAAAAGACCGGGGCTACAATGATGACAGGATACGGAAGCACCGAGGTATGCGGATTCGTGACTTACACTGAAAAGGGTGATGATTTGGACAAGCTAGTACACACTGCGGGAAAGATCGCCCCACCATTTGAATTGAAAGTCGTGGACCTGGACCGCCGGGAACTCCCGGATGGAGAAGTGGGAGAGGTTGCTGTGCGAGGGCCTTTCCTTATGAAAGGATATTACAACAAACCTGAAGCCACGAAAGCAGTCATCAGCGAGGACGGATGGTACTACACCTCCGATTTGGCTTTCAAGGATCCAGATGGTTACATCCATCTGGCCGGCCGAGCATCGGAAATGTACAAGAGCGGAGGCGAAAACGTATATCCCAGGGAGATCGAGGAAGTCATCGAATCCCACGAAAGCATCCTGTTCGCCGCCGTGATCGCTGTTCCGGACGAAGTGTATCAAGAAGTGGGATGTGCCTTTTCCATGCTTCGGTCCGGCAAGGATGTCTCTGAAGATGAGTTGAGGGAGTTCTGCAAATCCAAGCTGGCAAACTTCAAGGTCCCCAAGAGGTTCTTCGTCCGGCCGCTTTTGCCTTTACTTCCTAATGGCAAAATCGACAAAGTGGCCCTGCGAAAGGAGATCCACGAGGTGGGGTAAGTCCCCGCTGCCGGCCCCGACAAAGGTGCAAGGCTCCGAAAGAAACTGAAAGGTTGCGGATAACGCTGTTCAAATAGGTTACTGCCTTGCTCGTGATGTGATACGGGGCGCCGTCTGGCACTCCAAAGCAGAGTTGGTGAAGCAAATCATGGATATCTAACTCAGGACACTAGAGACTCACCCGCCACTTCGTTCCCTCGGGGAAGTCTTCAAGGAGGACATGTTTTGCCTCGAGTTCCAGCCGGATCCGGTCGGCTTCGGCAAAGTTTTTTTCCTGGCGGGCCTTATGGCGCAGGGCTATAAGGTCGTTCAGCTCCTTTTCGCTGATGCCTGTCGTCTTCAGTTTGAGCCTTCTCTGCTGGTCTAAAAATATCTGCGGCTCAAGCATCAGCAGCCCAAGAGTATGGCATTGTTTCAATAGAGATTCTGCCGCCTTTCCGGCGAGCTGCGCAGCAGGGCCTTTAAGATTCTTGCTTCCGAATTTGTCCAGAAAACGCTGAAGATTTCGCTGGAGAACGAAAATATAGCCTATTGCCTGGGCAGTGTTGAAATCGTTGCTCATGGCTTCAGCAAACAATGTGGGGAGCGACTCCGCCTTTTCGTACAGCTCCTGGTCCTGTTTTTTCACAACCTCACCGGAATACTCGGCGTCATCTGTTTTAGCCGTCTTTTGCCGCACCAACTCAAGGGTGCCGTAGAGACGCTCCAGCCCACGTTCGGCTTCCCCCACCGCCTCATCCGAAAAATCGACAGGGCTTCTGTAATGCTTGCTGATGACGAACAGCCTCAGCGATTCAGGATGCACATGCTGCAGCACGTCGCGGATGGTAAAAAAGTTTCCGAGCGACTTGGACATCTTCTCGTTATTGATGTTTACGAAGCCGTTGTGAACCCAATAGCGCACGAAAGGCGCCTCATAAGTCGTTTCGCTCTGCGCGATCTCGTTTTCGTGATGAGGAAAGACCAGGTCTTTCCCGCCTCCGTGCACGTCGATGGTAAGCCCTAAATACTTGGTGGCCATAGCGGAACACTCGATATGCCAGCCCGGCCTCCCCGGCCCCCAGGGGCTTTCCCAGGCCGGTTCTCCCGGCTTGCTTCCTTTCCAAAGGACAAAATCGAGCGGATTTATCTTGTTTTCGTCAACCTCGACCCTGGCGCCGGCCATCATGTCTTCGGTATCGCGCCCGGACAGCTTTCCGTAGCCAGGGAACCGGTCCACGCTGAAATAGACGTCTGTACCGGCCTTGTACGCAACGCCCTTTTCGACCAGCTTGCCGACGATTTCGATCATTTCAGGAATGTGCTCGGTCGCAAGCGGCTCGAGAGTGGGGCGCAGAAGGCTCAGGCTGTCCATATCTTCATAGAATGCGCGGATGTACCGGTTGGCAATCGTACGGTAATCGGTCCCTTCCTCGGCTGCCCGCCGGATGATTTTATCGTCGATGTCCGTAAAGTTGCGAACATAAGTAACCTGGTAGCCCAGACTCAAGAGAAACCTGTAGATAACGTCGAAGACAATGGCGGAGCGGGCGTGTCCAATGTGGCATAAGTCATATACGGTAATCCCGCACACGTACATTCTTATCCTGCCCGGTTCCAGAGGAACGAATTCCTCCTTTTTCCCGGCCAGGGTATTATAGATCTGTAAAGCCATGAACTGCCAATCCCCTTTTGAGCTACCTTCTGAACAAGCAAAGGAAGTTATTTATCATTTGCCGGATTTAATTTAAACCTTCGAGGGGGTCCGAGCCACCGCCTTCTTATTGCTCCGCAGGTTCTTCGACGAGTGCGACCGCATATGCCGCAATCCCCTCCTCGCGGCCCGCAAACCCCAAGGTCTCTGTCGTCTTGGCTTTGATATTGATACAGTCCGAGGTCAGCCCGATTTGGCCGGAAATCTTCTCAACCATTCGAGGTATGAAAGCAGAGAGCCTCGGCTTCTGGGCCACGATCGTGGAGTCGATATTTCTCAGCCGCAACCCCCGCCCCGTTAGAAGAGCCGCTGTCCTGTGCAGCAGTATCAGGCTGGATATGTCTTTGAATTCGGGACTGGTATCCGGAAAATGAGCGCCTATGTCCCCCAGGGCGGCCGCGCCGATCATGGCGTCGCAAATGGCGTGGAGCAAAACATCAGCATCGGAGTGGCCAAGAAGACCGCTTTCGAATGGAATTTCAATCCCGCCCAGGATCAGCGGGCGCCCCGGAACGAGCCTGTGCACGTCATAGCCGAATCCAACCCGCATCAGATCCCCTCTTTTCCTATTTTTACGGATAGAAACCATTCCGCCCACTGGAGGTCTTCCGGCGTAGTTACCTTTATGTTTGTGCGCTCGCCATTCACAATTGATACGGGAACCCCCATGCGTTCGACAAAAGAGGCGTCATCGGTCCCGGTCCAACCTGCCGAGACCGCTTTTTCGTAGGCGGCCAGGACGATCTGCTTCCGGAAAACCTGGGGAGTCTGCACAAGCCAGATCTCATCTCTACTCAAAGTTTGCCGCACCACGCCGTCACGGGCGTGTTTTACCGTGTCCGTTGATGGAATGGCCGCTATGCAGGCGCCGGCCGTCCGAGCGCCTTCCCACACAGCTTTGATAAGGCCGGAACTTGCGAAAGGGCGCACAGCGTCATGGATCATCACCCAGTCACATTCGGCTGGAAGCTTCTTGAGTCCGTTATAGACGCTGTCCCTGCGCTCGGCGCCTCCCGCTATTATTGAAATCTCAGGCACGTGCGAAGCTCGTTGGCGACTCCACCCCGATACAACTTCAACGGCATCCGGGATATGCCCTTCAGCAACGATCAGAAAAACGATGGAGATAAACGGCAGGTTGGCGAGTGTGCTCAAGGTATGAGCCAGTAATGGCTTCCCGCCCAACCGGATGAACTGCTTGGGTATGGCGCCCCCAATCCTGGTCCCGCTTCCCGCAGCAGGCACGATGACGCATGTCTTCGGCATATTTACAAATAACCAGCGAGATAGAATTAAAGGGACCCCGGAGCAGGGCATAAGCCGGGTTCTGTTCCCTGAACGCCCGAAGGCAAACAGGGCATGATCATTCCTCTGGCCCCGCCGTTACCGGCGGGATCAAGCGACCAACCCGAGAGCATCGGACGGGCAGCCCTCAAACGCTCTCCTATTCGGTCTTGCTCCGAGTGGGGTTTGCCTGGCTCCCGATGTCGCCACCGGGACCGGTGAGCTCTTACCTCACCGTTTCACCCTTACCCCTCGCGCGAGCGCGGGAGGCGGTCTGCTTTCTGTTGCGCTTTCCTCCTCGTCACCGAGACTGGGAGTTACCCAGCACCCTGCCCTGTGGAGCCCGGACTTTCCTCCAGCCACACTGAAACGTGACCGGCGATCATCTGCCCTACTCCGGGCACACTCATAGTTCTCCCGGAGGGAAATCCCTTTCACGATAACATATTAGCAGATTTACCACTTTATGCAAACGCCGCTGCGGCCTTCTCCGCTTGCCCGGTGATTTCGTTGAGAATTCGCTCAAGCCGGACGCGGTATTCCTCGATTTCAGCCGATGAAGCCCCCCGCTCGACCCGGACCATAGGACCCCAGGAGAAGACCACCCTGGCAAAAGGCTTTGGAAGAAGCGTCCTGTCCCAGCTTCGAAACCGCCAGCACCTGTCCGCAGCAACGCTGACAGGCATAATGGGACAGCCTGAGTACATAGCAAGAAGCAGCAGTCCTTTTTGGGCCACCTGCGCCGGCCCCTGAGAGCCATCCACCACGAACCCACCCCCCGGACCGTTTCGAAAAGCAGAAATAATCCCTTTGAGCGCAGCAGCCCCGCCCTTTCCGGGCGAGCCTCTGAAAGGACTGTACCCGAGACTTTTTACGAGCCTCGCCGCGAACTCCCCATCGCGGCTCCGGCTGATTATCGTGAGGTAGCCCTGATCGCGGTAATAATACAGGATGGAAGGATAGGCAAAATGCCAGAAAGCAGCGATCCGGGGATTGATCTTTTCAGCGGCCAGGTAATTTTCTTCCCCAACGATCTCGATGCGGCAGGTTTTGTGAAGAAGTCTCAGGGCCACGGCGGCAAAGGGCGGCAAAAACGGCATGCTCTCCGCAATATTGCGACGCTTCGGGGGTTTATCGTGTATATTTAAAGATTGGGTATCCATAATTTATCGCATGCTTTTTGGTGCTTATCGGACTTTAAATGAGACAGCGCAATATAGCACTTATTGGATTTCGTGCAACGGGCAAGAGCACGGTGGGGCAAATTCTTGCCCGCAAACTCGACATGGAATTCGTTGACATGGACCAGAGCCTGACCTCGGAAGCCGGGCGCGACATAACCACATGGGTGGAACAGGACGGGTGGGATTCTTTCAGACGAGCAGAATCCGGCCTGCTTGGGATCATCAGCGAGCAAAAAGGACTTGTGGTCGCCACCGGGGGCGGAATTATCCTCGATCCCCAAAGCCGCACAGTGCTCCGAAAGCACTTTTTCACGGTCTGGCTAAAGGCCACGCCTCAAACAATTTACGCTCGATTAAGCTCTGACCCGGGATCACTTCGAACACGCCCTTCGCTCTCCGAGCTACCGATGGAGCAGGAGATCGTAAAAGTACTTTCCGAGCGCAAACCGCTCTACGCGCAGGTTGCCGTCGTCGAAATCGATACGGAGGGAAAACACTCGATCCACATCGCCGATGAGATCGTAACCCTTTTTAGCCAGTGCCGCCCACATCGGTGACCCTATATCCCGGAAGTTCGGCTTGGATTTCTATCCTATTTTTTCAAGCAAAGCGGATGCTATTCGCCTTGTGGTATTTCGCTGTAACCCGGCGAACTTCTCCGCGGCTTTCATCATTTTTGCAATCCGCCGGGTGTCACTGAAGATTTCTTCAAGGAAATCCTTTAACTCGCTTTCGGAAGTGGCCCTTATTGCGCACCCGGCTTGGAGGAGTTCCCTTTCGATTTCGCCGAAATTGAAGAAATGAGGTCCCCAGCATGCGGGCCTGCCCTGGGCAACTACTTCAAGGGGGTTATGGCCTCCAATTGGCGCAAAACTCCCCCCAAGAAAGCCGATATCGCAAATCGCATACATCCTGGCGAGCTCGCCGAGCGTATCGAGAATATACACGGCTTTACCCTCTGTATTTTCCGCCTTTGAGCGAATACCGCAGTCAAGACCCAGGCGATCTGCCAGCGCCGCGATTTCAGCTCCTCGATGAATCTTTCTTGGGGCGATTATAAGGAGCACGTTCGGTATCTTCGCACACAAGTCGCGGTGGATGCGGAGCAGAATTTGCTCTTCTCCTTCATGCGTGCTGCCCGCCACCCATACCGGCCTGCCGGCATCCAGCCCTATATCAGCCCTGATCGAAGCGATCTCCGATTCTGAAACTCTGGGTATGGAGGATTCGAATTTGAGGTTTCCCGTCGCAATCACTCTTTCCGCGAGACCACACAAAGAGATGAAACGCGCCTTGTCGAGTTCGGTCTGGGCAAGGATCAGGTCGAATCCGCCGAAGATAATGCCGGCCAGTGCGCCCAAGCGGGAATACCTGCGGAATGAACCAGGCGACATTCTCCCATTGACCAGCACGGCGGGTACGCTTTCTCTGTTCAGGCGCCAAAGGAGATTAGGCCAGAAATCGGTTTCTATCAGAACGAAGAGCGACGGCCTGACGCGCTTAACGAGCCTGTCTACGGTCCAGGGGAAATCGTGGGGCATATGGAAAAAATTGTCCACCAACCCCTTGAGCCTTTCCACAGCAATAGACATTCCCGTTTCGGTCGAGGTGGAAAAGACTACTTCAAGGGCAGGACGCTTCAGCTTCAATTCAGTTATCAAGGGAATCGATGAGAGGGTCTCGCCAACCGAAAGGGCATGAATCCAGACGCGGGCCGGACACGAGAGCAAGGGGTCGGGGAGCCTGAGCCCCATCCGGCTCAGATAATTGCCCCTATATCTGCCATCGGTCAAAGACCTGCAAAAATAATATAAGTACAGCGCCGGCCAGCTCAAATACAGAGCCGCATCGTAGGCCGTCAATGTCGCCTGCCGGCAAAACCTCATAGCGCGCGCCCCGCCGTATCCAGTACGAGCCGCGCGACCCGGCCGGATATACCGGGGGCGCCAAGCCGATCGCGAATGTTCCTAAGCCCCAACCGTTGCTCGTCAAGAAGGGCCGGATTCTTTAAAAGATTGATGGCGCATTCGGCCAGGCGTAGTCCGGTAGGCTCCTCCCGCACGAATTCGGGGGCGATCTCCCTATCCGCTATCACATTGGGCAACCCGGCGAATTTTGCCCGAATGAGCAGCTTGCCGATTTGCCTGCTCAGCTTGGAAACATTGTAAACCACTATCATGGGAGTTTCGAGAATCGCGGCTTCCAGGGTGACCGTACCTGAAGCGGTCAAGATCAGGTCGCACGCTTTGATCGCACGATAGGTGTCATTGTGCACGACCTGCACAGGCAGTGACCATCGGGCAACCCTGCTTTCCATATCTCGAGCGTCCATCGAAGACGCCAGGGGGATAATGAACCTGGCCGCCGGCAATGAGCGCGAAATGATCCGGCCGGCGTCCATCAAGATATCAAAAAGGATCTTAATCTCGCTCTTCCGGCTCCCGGGGAGCAGTCCAACAAGAGGTCCGTTAAAACGGTGATAGAGCCGGTCGCATTGAGTTTTGTCCGGTAAATCGGCCATTATGTCCACCAGCGGGTGACCGACATAATCGACGTGCATACCATGAGAGGCGTAAAAGCCTTTTTCGAACGGCAGGATAACCGCCATCCGGTCTACAATCTTTCTGATTTTTTTAATGCGGCCTTCCCGCCATGCCCAAACCTGGGGACTGATATAGTAGAAGACTTTGGCGCCTCTTTTCTTGGCAAACTTCCCAAGAAACAGATTGAAATCGGGAAAATCGATCAATACGACCAATGCGGGACGACTTGCAAGAAGGTGAGACCTGATCTTTGCCCAAGCGCCATAAAATGCCCGAATATGCCCGATGACTTCTGTGCCCCCCACAACTGAAAGGCTTCGATTATCGACGATGAGCGGAACGCCTTCGGCTTGCATGTGAGGTCCCCCGAGGCAGGAGATGCGCGTTTGGGGGGCAATAGACCATATTGCGCGGGCAAGACAGGAACCGTGAAGGTCCCCTGAGGCTTCTCCTGCGCTTATGAAGATTTCCAATTCCCGCTCTCCGGAAAAACGCGTTTAGCGCGCATTTGTTCCTCAATCCGGCGCGATATGTCGAGTGCAACGCCAAGAGCCCGGCGCCCCTGCTCGCCATCCACTTCAGGCCGGCTGCCCGTCCTGACCGAGTTCAGAAAAGCGCCGATCTCTTCCTCAAGGGAATCTTTCTCAATTATTTCGAAGTCTTCCATTGAAACCTGGGGAAAGCCGTCCTCACCCGGCTCTGCCTCCCTGTAAACGGCATAGGCCCGCTTCTTGGCATAGTCGGCCGAAAAATAGCAATTCTCCTGGAAGATGCGGAGCTTCCTCATGTTCTTGATAGAAATTCGGCTTGCGGTGAGATTAGCGACGGCGCCGTTGTCAAACTCCATTCGAACGCTTGCGATGTCCGGAAGAGGACTTAGGGCAGAAACGCCGGAAGCATGAACGTCCCTGAGAGGGGCATTGATGATGTTGAGTACGATATCGATGTCGTGAATCATCAGATCGAGTATGACGTCTACTTCGAGACCTCTTTCATTAAAGAGAGCGAGCCGATGGGCTTCGATGAACATTGGGTTGCGCAGGCGCGGGCGAATGGCGGTAAATGCGGAGTTGAACCGCTCCAGGTGCCCGACTTGCAGAATTGCCCCGCTCTTTTTTGCAGTTGCGATAAGTTCGTCGGCTTCCTCCAGGTTTTTTGTCATCGGTTTTTCGAGAAGAACATGCACCCCCACAGAGAGAAATTCCCTGGCGATAGCGAAGTGCTGGGGGGTGGGCGCAACGACGCTGACCGCATCGACCTTGCCGATGAGGTCCCTGTAATCGGTCACGGCTTGGGTATTAACCTCTTTGGCCACCTGCAGCCCGCGTTGGCTGTCAATATCGACTACTGAAACCAGATTGGCCTCAGGCAGCCTGGCATATTTTTGAGCGTGAAAACGGCCGAGGTAGCCCACTCCGATCACGGCTGTGCGCACGGCGTCAGGGCGAGGGCTGCGAACTAAAATGGCTCTTGGGGGTTCAGGTTGTTCTTCCGAATACTGCGCACGCGGCCATCCGTTCCGATCAGAAGCACTCGATTCCAAGACCGCCAGCGCGTCTTTGTCCTGGTTTTCCAGGGGGCGAAATCCCTCATTTTGGACGAGTATCGAAATCCCTGCAGAATCGGCAAGGTCTATCATTTTGTCCCGGTCGAATATCACCGTTTTTCCTGCTTCCAATACGAGCACCCGTGCATTGACTCTTTTCATCACACTGATGGTGTCCGAACCAACGGCCGGGACATCGAAGCGCATGTCCTGCATGGGCTTGCTGACCTTTACGACTATGGCTCCTTCCCGGCAAAGACGCCCTCCGCGCATAATGGTGGCGTCGGTGCCGTCTATTCCTTCAACGGCGAGCACAGCCTGGTTTTTCACCACCAGGCATTGCCCAATATCAAGTCTGCCGATCGCCTTGGCCAGGGTCCATCCGAAAGCGATGTCCGCCTGTTCGCGGCGGTTTGGTTTTCGGCGCGTGAGTATGCCCTCGGGTGCGAGAAGTTCGGGCAGAAAAATGGTGGAAGGCTGTATGAGTATCCCCTCGGATTCCAGTTCATCCGCGAGAGCCCTGAGAAGAGAGTCGTCCTTCTTATTTATCAGCCTGCCCAGAAATCGCACTGCCCTCCAGTCCGGCCGGATTTTAGAATACAGCCGGGTCTTGTTTATTCCCCCTGCCATGGCGGCATGGGTTATTCCGGCGCTCCTGAAAGTCTTTACAAGGCGGTTCAATTGCCCAAGTCTAAGCAAATGGAATTCATCGACGTATTTGGAAAGCGCCGGATCGGTGTCGCCATCGAAGCCGACTGCAAGGACCCGGACTGAGGCTTTACGGGCCGCATGGGCAAAGAGAAGCGGAAACTGCCCGCTGCCCGCGATAAGTCCTACTTCTTTGATCCTGCCGTCCGAACTCTGCGCATTTTCCAAGGACATTATCTGCATAATCCTCTTTTGGAACTAAATGAGACAAACTCTATGAGTTTTTCCACTTCCGGCAGAGGTTCTATCTCCTCGCGGGCTTTTTCGACCGCCTCTTTCAATTTCAGGCGTGAGCGAAAGAATATTTTGTAAAATTTCTTGATCGCCTGGATAGACTTTGTTGAAAAGCCGTGTCGTCTGAGGCCTATGATATTGGGACCGTAGAGTTTTGCACCCACGGCGCCGGTGGCAAGCATATATGGCGGAATGTCCATGCGGACTGCTGAGAATCCTCCGATACAACTGTATTCCCCTATTCTTACAAACTGATGAACAGCCACAATCCCGCCGACTACAGCGAATTCGTCCACTTTCACATGCCCCCCCAGGGTAGCGGCATTTGCCATTAAAACTCCGTTTCCGATCTGGCAGTCGTGAGCAACATGGGCGTAGGCCATCAGAAAGACCCCATTGCCGATCCGGGTTACTCCCTCACCTCTGGAGGTGCCCCGGTGAATCGTCACATTTTCGCGAATTATATTGTTATTTCCAATAATTACCCTTGTTTCCTCGCCTGCGTATGTGAGGTCCTGCGGAGAAAGACCAATGGAAACAAATGGGTAAACGCGATTGTTTTCGCCTATTGTCGTTTTGCCATCTATTACTATATGCTGCCCCACCACGGTTCCCGAACCAATAATAACATCAGGGCCGATAATGCTGTATGCCTCAATGGTAACATCTTGGGCAAGTTCAGCTTTCGGGGAAATTATTGCAGTAGGGTGAATCGGCATCTTTTCTCCACTATGTTTGTAACAGGATCTAGGGCCAGGCGCGCAAACCTTTTTAGTCGCCTTTGGCCACCCCTGCGTTTATATTGACATTTGCCAACATTTCAGCTTCGGCCACCAGTTCATCGTCCACAAAAGCTTCGCCCAGTATCTTGAAAAAACCGCCGCGCTGTTTTTGAAGTTTGACTTTCATAACAAGCCTGTCTCCGGGTCGCACGGGTTTGCGGAAACGGACCTTGTCCACGCCTGCAAAATAAAAACGTTTGCCCCTGTACTCGGGGAATACGGTGAAAACAAGAATGCCGCCTGTCTGGGCCATGGCTTCCAAGATCAGGACGCCGGGCATGATCGGATCGTTTGGAAAATGCCCCTGGAAGAATGGCTCGTTGGCTGAAATGTTCTTGATCCCCACTATTGTGTCGGAGGTGCATTCGACGATTCTATCCACGAAGAGGAAAGGATAGCGATGCGGAATGAGTTCTCTAATCTGAATTACGTCCATCATCCTTTTTCAATGCCTCCTCGATTCTATGCACCCTTTCGTCCAGTCGTTTCAAGGCTTCCTTGAGCTTGGGCAGGCGCCGTATGTTGGCGTAATCTCTTATAAACTCGTCACGGGGGACACCAGGTGAGCCGACAAAGATCTGGTTGGGCTTGATGGAATGATGAATGCCCGCTTGTGCGCCGATTTTGACCCCGTCTCCAATCTGAAGGTGGCCCACTATTCCCACCTGTCCGGCCATGACCACGTGGTTTCCAAGCCGGGTGCTGCCCGAAATGCCCACCTGTGCAACCAGAAGACAATCCTCGCCCACTACGACATTGTGCGCGATCATGACGAGATTATCGATTTTGGCGCCGCGCTTTATCCAGGTCTTGCCAAAAGTTGCCCGATCGACCGTGGAATTAGCGCCGATCTCCACGTCATCGTCGATCTGCACTATGCCGACCTGGGGGATTTTGACATGCCTGCCCTGTTCGTCCCGGGCGTACCCGTATCCGTCCGCGCCGATTACAGCGCCCGAGTGGATAATAACCCTGTTGCCTATGATGCACCCGTCAAGGATGGAAGCCCTGGGGTGTATCAGGCAATTCTTACCTATCAGGACCCCTTTGCCCAGGTAAGCGCCAGCACCTATCTTAGTCCCGGCGCCTATCTGTGAATAGTCTCCGACATGCGCAAACGAACCGGCCGAAACTCCGTCCCCCAGCAACACGCCTTCACAGATAAAAGCGGCAGGATGTATTGCAGCTTTCTCTCCCGAATCCGGCAGAAACAATTCGACCGCTTTAGCCAGAGCCAGGTAAGGATTCCTGGCTATGAGAAGATTGAATTCCAGTTCCTGAAATTCCGAAGACACAATCAGAGCCGCTGCCTTGCATCCTGAGACCATATTACGATAGCGGGAATCAACCAGAAAACTCAATTGCCCGGACGTAGCGCTGTCCAGCGCCCCTATGCCGGAGACATGCAAATCCGGGTCCCCCTTGACCTCAGCATCCAGCAGACGGCCAAGTTCGGCAAGCGAAAAGGACCCCTTGTGCTTTAGATTATTATTAGCTACGGTTTCCATCTGGCAAAATAGACCACCTACAGGAAAAATAACGATAAATCGCCAGCATGGGCAGCTCCCCCACTAACTACGCAAGCAATCATCGCACGCAGCCCGGCATTAAAAGGGCGGGACCTGGTCCCGCCCTCTACAGGAAATAGGCCTCGATAGCACTCAATCATCTAGGGGGCGATTTGTCCAGTTCGGCAGCGATCCGCTTGGTCAAATCTTCTTTTTCATTGCCGGCATAATAGACAACGCTTTTTTCAAAAATAAAGTCATACTTATCATCTTTGCCGATCTTGTCCGTTATCTCTTTTACTCTCTTGATGATAGGCGCCCTGGCGGCATTGGCCTGCTCTTGGAGCTTGGCACTTGATTCGGAGCGTATCTTCTGCACCTCCGTGTACAGGTCGGTTAATTCTTTCTCCTTGCGGCTCCTGGCTTTCTCGTCCATTACGTCTTTTTTCTTTTCGTATTCATCTTTGGCGCTCATAAAAGCGCGCCCTTTCTGCTCCAGTACGCTGCTGAGCTGATCCTCCTCTGATTTCATTCCCTGGAGAAACTTCTTTCCCGTCTCTGATTGAGTTATCGCAGCCTGGAGATCAAAATAACCGATCTTCAAGGAACCAGCAGCTGTAACCGCGTTCACAGAAAAAGCCAAGACAATGGCAGCCGCCACCAAGATACATCCAAAAAATCTCTTCATTTTTTTTCGACTCCTTAAAAGAATGCTCCGGCAGAAAACTGAAATTCAAAAGGTTTTTCGTTCACATTCGGGTCAAGCTTGTACCCGACCTCGACTCGAATCGGCCCGAACGGCGAATTCCATCGGATGCCCGGGCCAACGTCTTCCCTGAATGACGAAAACATAGACTGATTCTCGCTGTATGCATTTCCGGCATCGAAGAACAACACTCCCCGGATGCCATACTTTTCCATTATAGGAAAAAGAAGTTCGGCGTTTATGACACCGTACTTGTCGCCGCCATACACCAGGCCGAAAGAATCCAGTGGTCCAACCTCGCCGAACTTCCAGCCGCGAAGTGAATTTATTCCGCCCAGGAAATAGCGCTCAAAGATAGGAACTGTGGGAGAGACGTTAGCATTTGGCGTACCATTCGAATTAAAAGCAACAATTCCTGCCGACTCCAACCCTGCCTCAGCTCGCAGATGCCCGATGAAGCTCCAAAAAAGCGGGTAATAAATGCCCGCATGGTACTCCTGCTTGAAAAGGTCATAGCTGCCGCCAAGATTTTTCGAGTCGTACTCGAGAGCGATTCCAATATAGGTACCCTTGGTGGGTACGAAAGGATGGTCGGTTGTATTTCGTTCGAAAGCAACGCCCAACCCGCTCTTAATCTGGAAGCCAGTAAGACTCTGCTCGAAAAGGGGATCTTCCGAAGCCACCGCGTCCAACTGATCAATTCTTGCGCGTTCCAACCCGTAGTACATGGTCAGATTGCTGAACTGGCCAACCGGATATCCGGCGCGCAACTTGAATCCGATGGACTCCTTTGTAAAATCCTCATATGCCCTGACCCAGTCGTATATGTCAATTCCGGCTGTCAGCGGAGTTCCGAAAACCCACGGCTTGGTGTAACTCACCATGTAACGTGAGGCCAGTTGACCGAGGTAAGCCTTGAGGGAGATATATTCGCCTGTCCCAAAAAGGTTTTTCTGCTGTACCTGGCCTGTAACAAAAAGACCGTCTTCAGAAGAGTAGCCACCGCCAATGCTTATCGAACCGGTTTGCTTTTCTTTTACTTTTACATTCAGATCCATTACGTCCTTTTGAGGCGTATCGACCGGAATAATATCCACCGTCTCAAAGTAGTCCAGCTTCTTGAGCCTGGTGAGGCTATCCTGTAATTTCTTCCCGTTGAAAACATCGCCTTCAAATAAAAGCATCTCTCGCCGAATGACGTTGTCTCTCGTTTTTGTATTACCTGTAACGAAAATCTGACCAATCCGCACCTTATCCTTCTGCTCGACATTGAAACCGATCTCGCTTGTATGTGCTTCAGGATCGCGTCTGATTCGAGGGTCGACCTCAACCCGTGCGTAGCCCTCGTTCATATAGACCATCTTTATCATGTCCATGTCGTGGCGGAGTTTTTCACGGCTGAAATAGCCTTTGACTTTGAGATCGAATTTTTTCATGATCTTTTTTTCATAATCAGGTATAAGGTCTCCGGTCAGCTTGACCTCTGTAACTTTATATCTATCGCCTTCCTCAACCGTTATACTTATGTGAAATCCGTCCTCTTTGAGATCGATATTGGGCGAGCTGACCTTCGAATCCATATATCCTTCGTCATGATAATATGCAGTTACCCTGTCAATATCCGTTTCAAGAATGTCTTTTTGGAGAACCCCCCTTTCAGTTACGAGCGAGAGGATACTCTTGACTTTTGTTTGCATAACTCCTCGCAATTTGCGAGCGGCAATATTCTTGTTGCCTACAAAGGCTATCGATTTTATGTAAACTTTATTTTTTTCCTGGATATTGAAGGTGACGATTGCTTTGTGGGGATCTTTGGGAAAATCGATTTTAGAGGTAACTTCAGCGTTGTAATAGCCCTTTTGCTGATAAAGCTTGAGTATCTTCTGAACATCGTCGCTGACCACGTTACGCTGCAGAATTGAATATGGTTTTGTGACAATTGCGGCGAGGATGTCCTTTTCCTTTATCTTCTTTTGGCCACTCACTTTGACTTCCTGGACAATCTGGTTTTCCTGTACGACAAACGTCAGGATCTTTCCGGCAGGGGAGTCGGCGACTTCAGCGTCCACCTTTTCGAAAAAGCCCATCTTGTAAATAGCTCGAATATCATCACTCACCTGTTCAGGCTTGAGTAATTCACCTTTTTTGCTCTTGACCTCGCGTTTTATTGCCTCGGCCTCGATGCGGTCATTTCCTTTGACTTTCACATCGGCAATCAATGTCTTCGAAAGTACATGGACACTCATCTGCTGTACAATTTTCCCAACCGCCAAAGCCAGGTTTTCGGCCCCTTTTTCTTCGGCTAAAAGGACCACGGGCTTTTTGCCGCCGGACACATCCACCAGTGTGGCGTCGATGCTGATGGTATTGCCGATCTGGTTGAAGCTTCCAAATACTGCATAAGCGGCTCCAAGCCTGCCCCCGATGGACCGCGCCTGTTCTTCGGTACTGACAGGACCGCCCGCAGCTTTTTGAACCTCCTGGGGATCGATCGGTTTCATGCCCTCCCGAGCACAGAGACGTGAGAAAACCTCATCGAGGGATTTTTGTGTTTTGACGACATCCTGCTGGCCATGCATCACTAAAGGCAAGACCGCCACTTTGGGCTGTTGGTCCTCAGACCACGCCGGCTGAAGGGCCAGAACAAAAAAAACAAAAAACCATAAAATTCCCCCTCCTGCTTTTTTCCCTCCCACCATGATCTACAGCCCCTCCGCTGATGCGCATGCCCGTCAAACTCAAGCCCGAAGCCGCGCACCCATGAATCCGTTTTAAGACAACCCCCCGTTCCGTGCTCCCTCTAATACCACCTTCTCAACACAAGCCCAACAATTTTTATTCAATATTAATATCCGGTATCCATAATCATATTGAAGCCGTCGAGCATACCTCAACTCGGTCCCGTTCCTCTTTGAGATGAGCGTCCTTAAGGCGTAAGACCCGGTGCATCATGGAGGCAAGCTCCTGGTTGTGCGTAACGATTACCATGGTCAAACCCAGCGTTTCATTGAGCGAAACCAAAAGTTCGTGAAGAGTACGCCCCGTACGGCTATCGAGATTACCGCTCGGCTCATCGGCCAAAAACAATTTCGGGCGAAGCGAAAGGGCCCGGGCCACTGCAACTCTTTGCTGCTCGCCGCCGGACAACTCGCCCACCCGGTGCTTGAGCCTCGCGGACAAACCGAGCTTGTCGAGCAGCTCTTCGGCCCCGGACTTTGCCTCCGCCCTCGGAAGACCGGCGATCAAACCCGGCATCATCACATTCTCAAGCGCGTTGAACTCCGGCATCAGGCAGTGAAACTGAAACACAAACCCGATGTTGCGGTTGCGGAAATTGGCCAACTCCCGCTCGCCCCAGAGAAATACATCATCTCCACCGTAGTAGACCTTTCCTCCGGTCGGTTTTTCCAGGGTACCCAGTATATTGAGCAGGGTGGATTTCCCGGCGCCCGAACTCCCTACGATGGCGATCCTCTCCCCCCTTCGGATCACAAGCTCGAGGTCATTGAAAAGCTCGATTGAATCAATCCCGCTTCCAAATACCTTCGTAAGTCCCAAGGTGTGGACTTCTATGCTCTGCCTGACATCATTCATATCTTAAGGCTTCCGCCGGATCGAGCCCGGCGGCCTTGCGCGACGGGTAAAGAGTCGCCAGCAGGCTGATGCAGATTGCCGCAAGGGCAATAGTTACAAGATCAAAAGTTTCCATTTGAACCGGCAGCTTCGAGATGTGATAAACCTCGATGGGCAGATCGATGAATTTGTACCTCCCGAGCAGATGGCACAAAATGTAGCCGCCCAAAACGCCAAGACAAGTCCCGCAAATGCCTATTAGGAACCCCTCCAGGACGAAAATTTTCCTTATACTGGCCGTGGTGGCCCCCATGGCTTTTAGAATCGCGATGTCGCGGCCTTTTTCCATGACAAGCATAGTCAGCGAACTTACGATATTGAATGAGGCCACCAGGATTATCAGCGTAAGGATTACGAACATTACCACCTTTTCCAGCTTGAGGGCCGAAAAAAAGCTGCCGTTCATCTTGATCCAGTCGGTGACATAAAAAGGAGACCCAAGGCGCTTTTTCAACGCTTCGGCAATTTCGCGGGCTTTGTAGATGTCATCGACCCTGACCTCAACGCCGGTAACAGAGTCGCCGATCCCCAGGAACTGCTGGGCGACGGGCAGGTCCACATAGGCGAGCGTATTATCGTATTCGTACATCCCGGACTCTATAATGCCGACCACCTCGAAAAGCCCGCTTTTCGGCGTCTGCCCCATCGGAGTCAGCCGGCCGACCGGCGAGATGATCGTCAAATATTCGCCGACCCTGATTCCGAGATTGTTGGCCAGCTCTTTGCCGAGGATTATGCCGGGATAAGAGCGAACCGAGGTCTCGTGAGAAGACTCGACCAGGTCGGCGAGATTTCCCCGGATGAGGTTTTCCTGGAGTTTTATAACCCTGGATGCGGAAAGGGGGTCGATTCCGCGGAAAACAGCCCCCGCGCTCCTGCCACCCGCTGTCATCATGACAGGCGCGTATATGAACGGTGTTGACCCTACCACACCCTTTTCTTTGTCGATTTGGTCCATCACCTCCCTGTAATTGGAAATCGCACCGGCATAACTGGTGATATTTACATGGGAGGTGACACCCAGGATGCGGCTGCGAAGGTCTGCCTGAAACCCGTTCATTACCGCCAAAACAACGATGAGGGCCGTTACCCCTACCCCCACTCCCGCAATCGAAATGAAAGTAATCAAGGACACGAACGTCTGCCTTCGCTTGGCCAGCAGGTATCGTATACTTATGAAGAATTCGAAGCCCATGATCTCTCTTATCAGCTCTTCTTTTCCGGTCTCATGTGAGGGAAAAGAATAACATCCCTTATAGAAGCAGAATCCGTAAAGAGCATAACCAACCGGTCTATTCCGATTCCCTCCCCGGCTGCCGGAGGCATCCCGTATTCGAGCGCCCTGATATAGTCATCATCCATCTGGTGGGCTTCCTCGTCACCCGCCTGAAACGCAGCCAACTGACGCTCGAACCTCTCGCGCTGGTCCCTGGGATCGTTGAGCTCCGAGAAAGCATTGGCCATCTCTCGAGCAGCAATGAACAGTTCGAATCGGTCTACGAATTCCGGCGCTGCCTCCGTCTTTCTCGAAAGAGGCGATACCTCGAGCGGATAGCGGTAGATAAAGGTCGGCTGGATCAGCCTTGGCTCGACCACCAGGTCGAAGATCCTGGTGAGCAGCTTCCCATGGCCTTCAAAACGCTCAATGCCGATGCCCAAAGACTTTGCATAAGCGACAGCTTCATCGAAGCTGTCAACAACCCCCTTAGGCACGTCTCCGATGCCGGTGAGCGATTCGATGAAGCTGTAACGCGCCCAGGGCGGCGAGAGGTCGATAACGCTGCCCTGGTATTCCAGGCTCAGCGCGCCCCCGTTTACCTCCAGGGCGATCTCACGGAAAAGCTCTTCGCTAAGTCCCATCAGGTCTTCATAAGTTGCGTAGGCCTGGTAGAACTCGAGCATTGTGAATTCCGGATTGTGCTGAGTTGAAACCCCTTCATTGCGAAAATTGCGGTTCAGCTCGTAGACCCGCTCAAAACCGCCGACCAGAAGTCTTTTGAGGTAGAGTTCGGGCGCTATCCGAAGGTAGAGATCCATGTTCAGCGCATTGTGATGTGTTTTGAAGGGCTTTGCCGCCGCCCCTCCCGGAATGGCCTGCATCATAGGAGTTTCGACTTCGAGAAACCCCCGCCCTGTAAAAAACCGCCTGATGGTGGAGATTATCTGCGCCCTTTTGCGAAAAGTCTCCCGCACCTCCTCGTTTACGATCAGGTCTACATATCGCTGCCGGTAACGAAGCTCAACGTCTTTGAGGCCATGATATTTTTCGGGCAGCGGCCGCAGGTTCTTTGCAAGCAGCACGAAATCTTTTACGAGAAGCGTTAATTCATCTGTTTTCGTTCTGAAAAGCGGCCCGCAAACACGGATTATGTCCCCGATGTCCAGCTTTTTGGCCAGCGAGTAGCCCTCTTGTCCGATCTGGTTCTGCTGAAAGTATATCTGAATTCTTGCATCCGCGTCGGCGATATGCATGAACGTCGATTTACCAAATGAGCGAATCGAAAGAACCCGGCCTGCAATCGTATAGGCCGTTTGATCCGATTCCGGTTGTTCAGCCACCTTAGCACCGGCAGCCAACAGCGCCTTTATTTTGTCGGGAACGGGATAGTCGTTTGGATAGAGCGCTATATTCTGCCGTTCTAATTCAGCGGCCTTCTCCAGCCGCTCCCGAACCACGATGTTCAAATCTTCCATTAACCCAAGACCTTCTAGAAATAACCGGTTTCCGTGCGGTGAAGTTTTTCCGGTTTTCCGCCCCGCCCCTCGCGTACACGGACAGTGAACCGAAAATGACTCCACAGCCCGCCCACTCGCACGCGAGGTTGTCATGTGTCCATTGTTTGGCTCTCGCCGGTCAGGAAACGAGAGACGTTAGATGATTTGGCCCGCTGCGTCAAGGGAGTTATCTTTTTGCCTGTCTTTGCGGGCTGTTGACCACCATCGCGTCTCGAAGCGGTTGCGAAGCGATAGAACCAAAAGGAATTAGTTTCCATCCGGGGTTTCCGGATGGATACGAATTAATTTTTTCTGCTCAATGCTCTTCCCTGCTCCGGTCAGATTGCCCTTTTCCCGCCTTGCTCTTGACCATCTTGGAAATGGAAAACGCCACTATCAGAAGGCCCAATATCATGGGAGTCCAATCCGGCTGAGGTTGAGCAAGCAACCTGTATATCCCGTATCCAAGGATCAGGATGCCTCCCGTTAAGCTGAGCCATTGCATCGACCGACTCATCATTTTACCTCCCTGAGGCCGCTAAAATCCAGATGGCCCGGCACATTTCCCTATTAGACTTGAAATGGCCGGACAGAGTTTACGATACGTAGCGATTTTTACCTGAAAACGCAAAATAAAAAAGAGCCTTATCCGCGGAGCGGGGAGCAGGGAGGGGAGAGCAGGGAGCGTGGAGCAGGGAGCGGGAAAAAGAAAAACCGCAGGTGAACGGTTGAGCAGTTGGGCTGGGCGCCGGGCCGCGAGCCAAGGGATCTGGACCCGCATCTCCATGTCTGTGTCTCCGCGTCTCCGCGTGAACTGCGAAAGCTTATTGACAACCGGGTCAACAAATCACTAATAAGAGGACAGCGCGCCTGTAGCTCAGTTGGATAGAGCAACGGACTTCTAATCCGTAGGTCACAGGTTCGAATCCTGTCAGGCGTACCAAGAAAATCAGGGGGTTAGCCTATTTTGGTTAACCCCCTTTGCTTAATTTGCTACCATTTTGCTACCAATGCCCTCAAAATTACCCACCAAGGACACACCTTCCCAACTTGCATGCAGCCTCTCGATTCACATCGTTCATCAGGTGTCCGTAGATGTCCATCGTGACTTTGATGCTGCTGTGTCCCATCTGCACCTGTATATACTTCGGGTTCTCATTCTGATCGATGAGGAGGGAGGCATATGTATGCCTCAGATCGTGGAACCTGATGCGATGCAGCCCCGCTTTTTCGAGCAATGGGAAGAAGCGCCTTTTGAGCATGTTGTCCGCGCTGTCGGGAGTGCCGGTGGTGGAAGGGAATACCAAATTCAAGTCGCCCTTGGGGCAGGCAAGGTTCCATTTTTTAAGTTCGTGTACGAGTTCAGGAGCGAGGTCGATACGGCGCTTTGATGTATTCGTTTTCGGCTCATAGAACTTACCATGATTGTAGGTTCCTCGGACCTGTATTTGGCAATTAGCCCAATCGATGTCGCCCCACTTCAACCCCAACAATTCTCCTTCACGCATCCCAGTAAGAACTGCTGTCATGAAAAGGGTTCTATCCCTCCCGGTATCGGCAGCGTCCAATAGCGCTCGAATCTGATGGGGCTTCAATATGCTCATCTGTCCGGTGCCGTCATGGTCGTGGGTGCTACCGTTGGTTGGGCGCTCAACGTAAATCGAGGGATTATATTCTATGCAACGCACTCTGACAGCATAGTCAAGGATAGCGCTCAGGGTCACGAAAATCTTTTTGAGTGTCTCAGGGGTGACCGCTTTGTCAAGCGCATCCGTCTTAAATTTTTCCAGTATGTCGAATGTCACCTGCGTAACCTTCATCTCACTCAAAAACGGTTTGAGATGATTTTCGACATGCCCCTTGTACTGTTGATGAGTGCTCTCGCGGATGCTTGATTTCTTTGAGGTCAACCAAGTGTCCGCAATTGACGAAAAAGCCGGGACTACTCGTATGGGCATATAGGTTCCATGCTTAATCTGCTTCTCGATCTCGGCAAGGCTTTCCTTTGCCTCTTTCTTTGTAGTTCCCACCGGCAGCGTAAGCCACCGCCTTTTACCTGCTTGATCGTAAAAATCCAGAACGTATTTACCGCGTCGCTTTGCCACTATAGCCATGGTATTTCTCCTTTTTTTGCTAAGAGGTATTTACTATATACGCTAGCACTTGTAATGTCAATTCGATATGTGCTAGCGCATATACTGTCACACAAAGTTCCTGTTAGAAAAGATCACCTTCCCCGCAAATCCCCTGCGGACCTTCAGGTCCATCAGAGAAATCATCGTCGGGAGGTGTCAAGTCTTTTTGATCCCAGTATTCATCGGGGGTAACCATGTCGTCTTCATCCCGGTCCGTGACCGCAACCTCGTCCTCAATGACTTCCTCATCGGCACCGACCGGTTTTCGGCATGTAGACTCAGGACAGTGTTGACCACATGTATCACCAGCGCCGATCAGAGGCTTCAATCGGGCTATGTCATCGGGGGTAATACTGATCCCTCGTGTCGTTTCCCCCGGCAAGTGCCTTGCAGTGAACCCAAGGGAGGCAGTCGTCTTCCCAACGGACATAGTAGAAGCATGGTACTTTTCATCGACCCCTTCATTTACCTTTGCAGCGATACGGGCAGTCGGCAGCATGCCATTCCTGATCTCGTCCTGAAGATCAAGAATAGCCCGTACTACGCCCCTTTGCAGGGGCAGTATCTCATCAACAGGAGTACGGTTTACTACGCACTGCCAAACCTGCATCTGATGCACCTTGATACAGTCCGCAGTCCTGATGGCTTTCAACATCGTCTCTTCGGTAACCAACTGAAGTTCGGAAACTCCGTTCTCAACAGCCTCCATGCAGTGAAGGATCAGGCACAATCTCAAACACTGACCCCGAAGTTTTGCAAGTAGTGCCTCATACACGGCGTTGTCGAGTTCCCGCCATGGTTCCGTTGCTTGCTCATTAAACCATTCGATGTATCTTCTCTTAGCGCGGTTGCTCACGGAGATTACCAGTGGATTGCCTTCGTCATCAAAACTATAGTCCAAGAATGTTCTCGTCATATTGCGAAGGGAACTCATCATTCCATCATCGATGACATCATCGCTCCAAACCGGTGGCATCTCTCTGTCCGCACGAAGAAAGATGAATCGGGGCAAAAAGCCCGTGGCACTGTCACGATTTGAAAACAAGTCAGAAAGAATTCGGGGCTGTGCCGACCCGTACAAAGAAAGAGTAGCATGGGGGATGAGATGATTTCTTCCCATGACACGATTGACTTTCCACGGTTGCGAGTCATACGCCGACATTAACCGCGCCTTCATGTCGCCATTTTTGCTGTTATACTTGTCTGGATCGAGAAGCATCCCTGAAAGTTCATCTCTGTGCAGAAGAATCCCGCGTGGATTTGCAGCAAAAGCATCACTCAGGGCTTCAAGAGACGTGTCCTCCACGATCAGTTGCCGCCTCCTTGGTCTATCTGGAGTGGATTCGCCCTCCTCCTTTGCAGCCTCCATCGCCGCCAGTTCATCATTGTATTCGGCAGTCCATTCCTCTTCGTACTTGAACGCATGGTTGAGGATCGCATTTGTGGCAGGGGTTTTCCCAACTCCGCTTCTGCCGACATCAACGATGTACAGGTTTCCATGCTGCAAGTATCCGTACTTAATGCATATCGCCCGTGCTCCTCCTATGCAACTTCCCGCAAGAGCCAGTGTTGCCCCGATGGGTATCTCAACCGGAACAACAAAGGCGCTTGCAACTTTCTTGAACAACTGCTGTATGCCGCTAGGGAAAACCTCTATCGGAAAAAGAGGAGGTGCCGGGAGAAGTATTCTGCCCTTGCTATGTCCATCGGCGACAACGATACTCTTTCGATTGTCATGGTGATTCACGCTGTTGTTCTGCGTCGGCATGAACTCCGATAACTTTTCATCCCCGCTAATGATTTGTCTGGCTTCTACCCATGTCCGACCTTGGCAAGAGTTATGGAAGCACTGATATGCAAGTGCTCCGTTTTCGGATTGAACAATCGAAGCATCGCCTCCTCGATGACCTGAATCGAAGACGCATTCATTAAGCACGAACAGGGTTGATGTGCCATGAGGCTTAACGGTTTTCACGCCGATGTCGTGTTTCTCCAAGTACTTCTCGACATCAAGCATGGCAGTCTTTACAGGAGTCGTTACTTTTGGCTTCTGACCTTTCGAGTCTTCAGGAACCGTATCTGCTAGTGCCTTGAGAAGTTCGTATGGTACAGGCACAGGCTTTTCGGGTGCGGATACTATTTTTGATAGTCTATGCGGTCGATCCGGTCTATTATCACCCTTGCGAACATTCGTGCCATACAGTTTTGTAATTCGTGCCGCATCATAGACCCCTATATCCACCTTGACCTTATCCGTGGAATACTTCTGAGACAATGCCGTCAACACTCTTTTCCGAAACTCAACTTCCTCTGGAGTGTTCGGGCGTGCAGTCTTGTTGATGAGATGCGCTCCATTCCCTGAATCACCAAACAGTGGCTCAGGAAAGCCCTTCCGTTGAAGATCATCCTTGATGTCACGTGCTAATTTCAAGGCGGCTTCATGCTCATCATCGGAGGACGAAACCCCCTCCGGTCGGTCTGGATCAAGATCGATCAAAAGGTTATCGAGCGAAACTATGTCCTTTTTTGATGTTCGATTGATCCCCGCTTTCAAGTGCTCGTAGGATCGAGCGCTGACGCTTGGATTACATTCGTTCAAGGTGACATAGATTCCAGCAGGCTTTGCCTCTTCATCTACTTTCAGGGCAATATCCGCCAGTTTTTCAAAGTCATCGAACCACCCTGAGACAACTGCTTTGGCACCGGGAGCGTAGCCTTCCCAATGTTTAGATTTCGGTGTCTTGGGGGCGATGCACGTAAGTTCAACCGTCGCCCCATCGCCGAAAAGAAACTTTAATTGCCGAATCATGTCAGCCTTCCGACGCTCACGATCACCGGCGCTGACGTTGTTGCAATTATTCTGGCTTACAAACTCTTGACCATTCATTCAAACTCTCCTATTATTTTCGTAATGACCCTGCCGGTCGCAACGGCGGGTCGGTTCGTGTGTATGTCCAAATCCATTGGATGGTGCGGATGATCGTGCCCCGATTGTCCGCACCGGCACTCCACATATCATCCTTGGTTTTTCAACCATTCGATTACCTCGGCGGGATCGAACCTCAGATATTTCCCAACCCTCAACACCGGAATAGTCCCTCCTCTTTTACGTGTCTCCGAGTAGAGCCAACTCGGTTTTATGCCCAAAATTTCTGCCATGCTGTTAATGTCAACTAATGCCTGTTCCATTTTTCCACTCCTTGTTTCTTGTGCTTGCTTCGATCATGTTTTTGTCGGGTACCCTCTCTTGCCTTCACTTTCTTTAGCGCAGCATTTCGCAGTATCTCCGCAGCAATTCTTTCTCGATTCCTCGTAAGATGGTATGCTTTCGCTCCACCTCTATCAGCCTCACGGATGCTGCTGGCTTTATAAGCGCAGGACTTCGCAGTACACTCGCAGTAGAACCGAAGGACGCATGATCCACCTCTCTTCCACTGTCCTCGTTCATTCACGATTCTGCTGACATTCCTACTGCTCCCTTGCTTGATGATTTTGTTTCCTGCTGCTGCTTACAAAAGCGCAGTAGTTCGCAGCACTTCCGCAGCACTTTGAATCGATACAGCGGTCCCGGTGTGGATCTCGGCGAAAAAACCCTCAACTTCTTTTGGGCGCAAGACGACTTTATTTATTGCTCAAAATTATAAAGATTGATTATTATCAAAGGACAAGGTGGGGCTAATCAGAGGAGGTTTGTGATGAGTGAAACTACGGGAAATGATCCGCAGGGCAATATATCGCCCGAAGAACATCAGGTGACTGAAAGCAAGGCAGTCCAAGTTTCGACCAGTCATACGGTCGTAGATGTCACGACAGAGCCGGTTGACGATAAACTTGTCGAAGAAGCGGTCAAATTCATAAACGAAACCGCGAAAGAAACAATCTATCGAGGCTATCTGAAAATTGGAAAGTATCTTTTCGAAAAGTTCTATGACGGTGACATTGAGCGTGTCCGATCACGGAACCCCAAGAAAAAGGGGAGTTTAAGAAAACTTATGAGTGAGGATCTTCCTGTTCATATATCCACCCTACATAATGCTATTCGCGTCACTGCCCAAGAGTATTTCTTTGCTGAACATAATGTTGACACTTCTCAAGTTACTTATACTCACCTGTGTGAGTTGGTGAAACTACCTGATAATGATGAAAAAATCCAACTCCTACAAAGGCTTATCGGCGAGAAAATGTCAACTCGTCAACTCGCCACCGACATTCACAAAATACGGACGAGATCGATTGAACCGCCAACCGGCGAACCCGAAGTGATATTGGCTCCTAGCCAACTCATCAAGGATCTGAAAGGGCTATTTGACCCTAAGATGACCAAACGTTTGGACATGAAGCCAGAGGAAGTTAAAACCCTTGAGGCAGAGCAACGGATTGAACTCAAGGGGAAAGTTGCTGAAACCCTTACCAAACTTCAGGAAGTTGCACGGGCTTGCAAGAAAATACTGCTCGAAATCAAGACCACCGAGACTGAAGAGAAGCGGAAGAAATGATCCAACTGTCGTCGCGCCACGACAGTTACCGGCTTCGACTCAAATTTCGACCTATCGTCTAAGCATAAGTAACTAGAATTGCAGCGAATTGCGTTTACACTGGTAGTTGTCATGGATTATTGAAGGATGACTCTATATCAAACAAGTGGTCTAAGTGGTAGATGTGGTTTTAGACTGGCATGATGGGAACCACTTGAGCCACTTCAACCGATAGGTGTATCGTTGCCCATGCAGGTCAAAAACTGATGGACCACGTTGACTACTTTTTTCTTTCACTAACCCCGCGCCTCAATTAGAGCCTTATCGGAATCCTTCTGTCTGTACCAATTTAACGGTCGGGCTAACTTGGTTAAGCACAGTTGATTCAGGCTGACCCCTTCACGTTTTGCTTCCTCCAAGAGTTCACCGTGTAAGGTTTCCGGCACTCTCACGGTTATCATCTTCATCCCTGATACCTTTCTGATTTAATTTTAGTACCACGATATATGCTAGCGCATATCGTGTCAACTTAAATCTTCGTGGGATTCCGTTGTATGGTGAGCGGGGGGGGAAGGTCATGGAGCAGGCTTACCAGAACAGGATTCAGGATGGTTTACTTCCGTGACACGTGGGCATGTTCGTTAGTGCCGACGGTACCGATTGCTTTTCCAGACCTTCCGCTATGTCTGATATCATTAGGGGTTCTGATATTCTCGAAGTCATTTCTTGAATTACTTCATAGACTCTGCTACATGATGTATAAATTGAGATTTCTCATGAAATGAGCCGTCCAGCGGTTATGGGAGGGGGGTTGTGGAGCAGCATGGAATCGTGGCATGCCCGAAATGCCAGCAGAAACTCCGAGTCCCTTCTGATCGTGGGCTTCTCAGCGTAAGATGCCCTGCATGCGGGAATAAGTTTCGTTGGGATGCTGCGGAAGGCATCACTAACGCTGATTTCGAGCCGATAAAGAAAAACCCTATCTTTAAATCAATTTTTGCCATTATTGCGATGGTTTTTGTCATTGGCTTGCTGGTCTATGTCAGCCAGAGGGGGAACGAGACCACCCAAAGGGAAGCGAGACCAACGGAAAAGGAAACTATACCGCCCGTCTCAAAACGCCAACCGAAATGGATTACCATCGGTTACGCTGATCTCCTTGATCCCAACACTATCATCCGTACTGGTCAAGGACTCAAATCGGCTTTACGAGATCCCCATCTGAACGGTGATGTACAGCCTTTTGTAGATCAATACTCTTTCCTGCTTCAACACTCGCTAGAAATGATTTCAGGATCAGACAAACTCCCGCATAGCAGTGTGATTGACGCTTATCCTATCGGTTCAGCGCAACCAGCATGGGTTGCGATCTTCCGTGGTGGTAGGATTCACGTCACCGCCGACAATAAAAATCATGCACGGGTTTTTCTACTTGGAGATGATCCCCAAATATCGTATCAGGGAAACTATCCCGCCATCAGGCATTGCTTAAACGCACTGGTCCCATCAGACGGTTCGCCGCTCAACGTGGACGTGTTTGCATACAGGAATGACTATGCCTCCTCAGAGTTGCGGCTGGATCTCAATCCATACTCTATTTCCGCCGCCTCCTTCCCGCCGAAGGGTATCCCTCTCGACCTTGCAGGGCTTGCAGCCTTTTTCAGAGAGACGCCTGAATTACAAGGCGCACAGGTAGACCGCTCGAAAGGTTTGATCCTGTACGGGAAGCAAGGAACCAAACAAACTCTGGCAGGTGCTAATCTCTCCCTTTCTGATTTTGCTATCGCCTATAGGGCGGCTTTCCATGCGGGTGATAATGAGGCTTTTATCAGTCTTGATCCGAACTCTGACCCGACTAAGGCAAGCGTTAATTTCGGCGGGTTCCTTGAAGATTCTCGCATTGGCTCCGTTGTCTTAGAAGCCGACAAACGATTCAAGACGATAACGAGCGGGCTTGATCCGAATGCATGCACTGATTTCAGGAAATACACGAGACAGTATGTGCCTTCTTTCTTGTCCGTGGGTGAACAGGACTTGCTGGATTCCAGATCGCTTTCCCATGGGAAATGGGTGAGCACTAGGTTCTGGTTTTACCCTGATTCTATAGGCGTTGAGTCCGATCTTAACTATCAGTATGCGCTTATCACAAATCCTCTATTTATGGCTGATGCGGAGAGAGGGAGAGATGACTTCGCCTCACCGGCAGAATTTGAGAAGAAGAAGAATGCTACCCTCTCGCCGAGTATTCGGAGAAACATAGATCATTTGAATCAAAACTATACCCAGTATGCTGCTGCATTCGGTGAACTGAGGGAGTTAACCACAGTAGCGCGGCTAATGGGCATATGTAGTTGGCTTAATAAAGCAGATCCCCGTTGGCTCGATTTGGATGCTTTGCTTTCAGTGGAATTGCCGCCATTTTCAACTCCAAGGGAAAAAACACAGTTGCTTGCGGCTAGCGTTGTGTGGCGTGCCAAATCTGATATGATGAATTCCGATTACGTGATTAAGAACGCTGCTGTCTTCTACCTCAGCCCTGTTCTGGATAAGGATGTGTCAGAGCATTTTGGGAATCCCACGAATCTTGCCAAGTATTTTTCTCTGAAAAACGGAGCGGAAGAGGAAAATTACATACCCTATGAAACCGAGGCATCACACATTTTCAACGCCAATCCGAATTTAAAGGTCAGGGAGATCATTAAGACCGAGAGAGACTTAGAGGCGTTGGCAGAATACGATGCCAATATCCTAGAAGTGCAGAAACCTCCAGCAGCAAGGGTTCTTGAGGGCAATATGAACTCCGATAAGGCGGCGCTGGAAAAACTCCAAGCAGAAATTGACCAGATCGAGCGCATGATCAGTTCTACGGAGAGTATCGGTGCTCACAATGCTTTGGTGGATCAGCATAACGAACTTGTCAGTCAATACGAATCGATGAGAGGCAGGCACAATCAGGCGGTGATCACCTACAACGCGCTCGGAATGGCGCTCTCCAGTATCTTTGAAATAAGTGGCGGCATAAACCTCGAACCACGAAATTTTAAAATCCAAACTGCTCCGAATAGCCCAAGATTATTACAGTTTCTGGCAATAACCGATAAAGTTGGTACGGAGTGGCGATCAATCAATGGAGCGGGGAAATGGATCAGGAATACAGTTGCTAGTGGTGCCACAGAAATCAAAAATATGTTGCCCAAGTTTGAATGGACTTTAGAGAAAGAGGCAATCTCTGGCGGCTCCGTTTACAGGCACTTTCAAGCAGACTCAAAGCATCAGTATTGGTCGGCTGAAATCCCAAGTGGATCATGGCGGGACTGTCGAAAAATGAGTATGGATGGTTACCAAGAACGGGCGTATGATGCAGGGTCAAAAAAATTACAGATCGTTGAGTTCCGCTCTGGCAAGTTAGAGAACGCGATTGTTGGTCAAATCGATGATACGGGGCGAATCGTTTTTCGAAAGTCCACAAGGAACGATATCATGAAACCAAAAGAGCCACCGGTATGGTTTTCAGGTAATTAGTACCTGTTAGCAGAGAGGGGATGGTGGATTGAAGCGCACTCTAAAGTGGTTAGGAATAATTGCCTTCGGGACTATTGTCTCTATTTGTCTGATTATTGGCAACCGGTATCTCCAAAATAATAAACTATGCATCTATGCAACCGGTTCTAATGAGAAGGCTTTCCTTAACTCAACATGGGCGATGTCCCCACCGGAGATAGAGCGTTCCAATAATACTCATCTTATTGAACCAAAGATTGACTTACTGCGCCTTCCTGACAAGGGTTATTCAGAAGTAATAGGCTCTGAGAGATACGCAGAGGTAATAAGTGCTGAAAGATATAAGACCCTAGTCCAAAGGGACATTCGTCTTTGGGGAAATGATTCATGGATAGAATATGGATTTTTTGATAATAAATTGTTCACATATGCTGTCTTCTTAAAAATCTACAATAAGAATGAAATGTTAAAGACGATTGTTGACTCTTTATCCGAGAAATATGGTGAGTATCACAAACAAGAATATCGTAATCTGACCCTAATTCCCAAAGAAGACGGTTTGCCGCCGTTGCCGCCACTCGATCTGGAAGGCTTGCCTGACCAATACCTAGGTCATTGGGAAACTGATAAGGTAACGATCCATTTGTGGCTTGCAAAAGATAGCATCATTGACCGTCTAATATTGGGATTTACAGTTGGCGCAAACACTCCTTTTTTAATATGCATACGCTTCGACTACAAACCTGCCGTTGAGGCTATTAAACAATCCGGAGAAGGTGACCATAAGCATTTGTTTTAAAGTCTGTGCAGCCCTTTTACCCATAGGGGAGTCGCCATATAGCGACGTATATCATCAATCAACACTACCCAACCAATCACAGTGCAATAACCAACTCAAGGCGCAGTTTGGGATGTCTTTGCCTTGCAGGGCATATTTAACAATAGAGGTTGCTTCTTGTCGATCAAGTTTATCAAATTGCAATACGGCGTCGGCTAATTGTTGGATTGCTGTCCATATTGTTTCATACATATGTATAGATTTTACTTCCGCATCATGCATGATTTTATGCGTCTTAGAGTGCCCGTAAATAGGAAACGACGTTAATAGGCTATCAAGTTGTATTGCTAAAGCGCGTGCTTTAGAGTAATCCTCGTGCTCAGTAAATATGAACTGAGTATGTGCTGCTACCAAAGATGCTGCTAAGCCACTAATGAGCGTAATAGCAATTTCAGATATGTCGCCATTAAGACCTCCGCATTCACAAAAATCATGTTTAGATGGATTGCTAACGGTTTTCGCATTGACGCCTATGCGTAAAATAAAGCCACCTTCAAGATATACTAATGATGCCGCTGCCCGTGCAGCGAAATAATGTGCTTTCTCAGTTATGTTGTATTCTTTGAATACTATCATTCTTGGCTTGTCCACATCTAGATAAACGCGCCAGAACATCAGTGCAGCACAATTGGACAATTGACAACAACTTGACCAGTTTGTATGTAGAGTTACGCAACGTTTGCGCCAAGGGCGAATTATCAGGTATTCTTTTTCATGTGTCAAGAAAACTCGTGCGGGTTCGGCTCGCCATCATGCACCGGTTAATCGAGGCTCTCCCCAATCAAGACGGGGAGAGCCTCTTCTGAAAATGGCAGACCGGTCTATTCGGCTAATGATGACCGCAAATTTCTCCTTCTGTCTCTGACCGGCAGTCGCTTTCCATTCGGTCGATCTTCATTCTGCTTCACATCGGGAAAGCCGCTGAAATGAATCATCACACGACCATACATTAATCCAGACCCCACAAAATCATTGGCTTCAGTCCGAATATCGTCCCCCACGCCTGCCGAGTTGTGCTTGCTGATTTGAGATTGAAGAATCTTGCCCCACCATGTCTTTGCAGGATCGGGGGATGTGCCGTTCAGGGATGGTGATGTCAAGACCTCAAAACAAAACGAGCGAACGACTTTGCCAATACATCGAGCGAAAAGATCCGGTGAGTGAAGGTACTCCGCGCCGATGACCCCGCGCCTGCCAAAAAATACGGCACCGACCTGACCGGGAATTGGTTCGATACCTTGAACAAATTCTTCGATTTGATGCGCAACGTTACGCCGTACATCCTGAAAGTCAGCCGTTCTTGAGTGGACCCCTTGCTGTCGCAATGTTTTTTCAACTTCGTTCCAGATCGCTCCCTGATTGGAAACCGGAATCCCTTCACGGCGTAGATTTTCGGATACTCCCCGCTTATGAACTCCCCGGCTGGACGCTTTAAAAATGGCTTTAGACGAGAGAAAATCCCCTGAGCCACCCCATCGCCCTTGTTGTATGCAGGACACGCAAACGCGGATGGAATGATGTGCCAGAACGATTACACTGCTATTTACAATCCGGTTTTGCTTTCCGCCGACAACTTCCTCACCATCGAGAACCAAAACGGGCTTGTCGCCGTGGTTTTCGAATTGCAGGAAAGGAACCGATCCTGCTTCATCCACTTCACGAATCTTCATGGTTCCACTTTCCAAGGCTTCATCGAGAGTGGTCAACGGCGGAATGATGTTAAGAACATTCTCGTTGATAAGAGGCAAAACGCCAAGCCCGTGAACCTTGATTATCTCACCGAATTTCAATGTTGCTGGCATTACGTCCTGTAACCTGTCCATTTTCCCTCCAGCCTGTTATTCTCCATCCTATGCCTGAACACCATCACGTTTCCCGGTTCGAGCGTTCCTTTGCCGTTTTCAGGGCTATTGGCTCTCCTTCGAATCATCTGTAGTTCTCGCTGGCTTCTCCGATCTCGATACTGCCCGTGCCGCTTTCAATTTCTCACCGATGTTTTGTTCTCGCGCAAAGGTCTTGCGCCGGACGGTTACCGATCTTGCGGCTAGAGGCTGTTGAGCGGAAATACTGTGTTTCCTCCTGTATTCCTCTGGAGATAAGCCATGTTCCCGACGAAGATGTGTATGCGTAATTTGGCGATATGCTCGACCGCATTCTAAGCATACGATTTCATTGTCCCGTATCGAATCCCTTGGGTCTATCGCTGGTGAAATGTTCGCCCGTTCCTGATCGGCTTCCATGAACCGATTGTCAGCCTGAGAATCGTCCGGTAAACCAATCTCTCCCTGTTCGAGTCTTTCAATTCGCTTGAGTGCGTGGTAGGTATCATTCACAAGGCTCGTAATTTCTTCGCCGGAAAGAGTCCTCTGGCTGGATTGTCCACTTACGATTTCAGCCACCAGTTCGATTATCGATTTTGACATCACTGAATCTCCTGTTCGATGGTTCTTCCAATGGTATACCCTCCTTTCTGAATTGTAGTATAGATGCAATATACCACGAACAACGGAGTATGTCAACTATTTCATGGCTAACACAAGATGTTATAATGAATTATGAACGTTTTAAGAGCATGATATAGCGAAGAAGCACAAAACCGCAGTATAGCCTCGACCAAAAGTGCCTCAGCGATTTACCCTCTGTTTCCGCTAAGTTGTCTATCTTGTCAGGACCGCCCTTTATACTTTCGAGATGGTCTTTTCCCATTAGCAATCAATGGCTTATATAATTCTCTAACTATTTATTAATGTTTTTGCCCCAAGAGTCTTTCTTCCGAGGCTTCGGGTATGCTGTATACTATGAGGACAATAGACATACTTTAATCCTTATGATATACTGCTTTTATATTTCGATGCTACTCCAACCGAGGGCAGAGGTTATGCTACTGTGTGAAGGCGGACTGAATATGGGGATTTCTCCGACCGAGCGGGACCAGTATGGTCACAGATTCACTGCCACGGCAGGTGGTGACCTTCCTAAATGGATGGATTACCAAAAGGTATCTCACTTGTAAAACATAATAATTTAATTGTAATACATTTTATATCATTGGTATTGAAATGAGAAAAAAGATTGATATTACGAAGCCTGAGAAACTCTCAAATTTCGAAGATTTGTCGGTCTGGACATGGAGAGTGGGTTAATTGGCAAACGATCAAGGGTTGATTCTAGCGAAGAGATGTGCGGCACCGGAAAAATCAGTAATACAAAAATCCAAGACAGATTGGAAAAGGTCGTTACCAGACGCAAGGGGTCAGAGAGTCCAGTTCACAAGGCTAATGCCCCGGCTCGTTTTGTTGACTGTTTAAAATCAAGTGGCACAAGTGGTCCAAATGGCTTCATGAAATATCGCGCAAACCACTTCGACCACTTGAACCGGCTCTATTTTGATGCTTGTGGTATTACACTCATGATAATAGAGTGAGGTTGATGCATTTAAACCTCCCATTCAATACGCCTATCTGGATTATATGACCACGAGACTCCAGAAGGCTTAATATATCGTTTTAAATGATCATGTAATGATTGATCATACTTGGCAATCTTTTTGAAAGATCGGTGGATTTGATCGCTAACTCGCTTACGTGCCGCATCAAGAAGTTTAGTAGCATCTGAACTGTTGATATCACGCTTATTTCGGCTACCACCATATACTTCTGATAAACATCGTAGTAGATTGTCTCTCTCTTCTTCAAGTTCTTCTCCACGGTCTTCGTTGCCTGTACGTTTACATTGCTCGATTTGCTTATTAAGTTCATCTAGTTTGCTCTTAACTTCCTTCTTAAACTTATCGTCCATAATAGTTTCATAGGAATCAGATGATAGTTGCAAATCAGCCAATGGCGTTGATTCAGAATCACATGTAGAGTCTATATCACCTTCATCATATTCAGATACATTTGAACCTTCGACAAGGTTCTCTAGTTGATCCGCTTTTATCTCATAGGCAACTCCGCGCTGCATATAGAGCGATATCAATTGATGAACATACCTGAAACTGCTGCCGCCGTGTTTCACTTTGATGGGACGTGAGGGAGATAACGTATTCCCAAGATATACTATATGCCAATGATCCCCCTGAATCTGAAAAATGCACTTTGGTTGAACAGGATGTGCCTTCTCAAAGTCAAGGATATCATCCAACTTGAACTTCAATCTTCGAAGTTTACTCGCAGCCTCATCTATCTCCGTGTGAATGACCGGAGATTCAAAACTCATCGGGACTTGGTTCGGCTTAGGACCGAGCATTATCCAGTTCTCAGGAGCATTGTACACTTCATCAATCCACTGCTCGTATTGTTGCTCCTCGACGCACTCGGCTTCAGGACTGTCGCTCCAATCTATCAGTTCTTGAGCGATTGGATTCATTTGCCGTAACTGGTTCTTCGTGAACCTTGGTATTGAGGTACAATCCTTGGTGTCCACCACGGCAGCGCCAGCGTCCGTGTATGCCGGAAGACCTTGCCCAAGAAAGCCATACAAGTTAATGAGGGGGCTTTCCCACCGTTCCGCCAGTTCATCGGCGCTCAACCACTTTTTCTCTTCGGTCACTTCTTGCCCCCATAAAACTCGAAAGGACCGAGCCGAAACCCGATCCCCTCCTTTTATGCCCCATGGACGATTCCCACTGAAAACTCGCTTGCTATCCTGCTACCACTTTTGCTACCATAATAAGCCGTAACACCCTTGAAAATCAAGTAACAGGAGAGAAACGGAAGGGGGTTTTTCCGAGGCAGGATCGACCATTATGTAGCGCCGTATAAGACCCTGTAAGTCCGCATTCACACTTCTAATCCGTAGGTCGAGCGTTCGAGTCGCCCCAGGCGCGCCAATAATTTCAATGGGTTATAGGTTATGCCTATTTCCCATTTTTCTTTTACCGAATCGCCGCAAACTGACTCTTGCGAGATTGGCAAGCAGGGTGGATTCAGATGGCTGACGAAATGAAGTCAGTTTTGCGCTTTGATAACTGACTCCCGACCAGAGATGGGATGTCGCTTCTGCCTTTCCCCACGTTCAATAGGGTGCTGGAGGTGCGCCTGGAAATAGGCATCAACCTCAGGCGGAATCGAGGTGAACCGGATCACACTGGAATACTCATTTTCCTCAAGGCCCTTGATTATTTTCCCGTAAAAATCTCTGACCGAGAGTCTTTCACTCACATGTTCCAGGTTCATGATGAGGATCTGTTCTTTACTTGCCAAAACCAGGTTGTAACCGCCGGCAATCCCACCAACATCGTACACCCTCAGCCGTTTCTCGGCGTCTTTCGGCAGTATGTCCCGCTGGGCGTCGACACGTAAAATTTCGCCTGCTTCTCATGGATGCGTGCACTACCAAAGCTACTGGTACATGCGATCGCGAAGCGGCGGTTGAGATGCTCTCTGGGATTGAGGGGGAGCGCCGATAAAGCTTATGATACCAGGGGCTTTGTGGAAGAGTGCCGCAAGATGATAGTCACACCACATGTTGCTCAGAAGAACAACTCAGCCATTAATGGCAGAACGACCAATCATGAGGGTTACTCTCTGAAAAGGATCGAGGAAGTCTTCGGGCTAAAGACCATTGGCTGTCTACGCAAGGTCCGATTCCCGGGTTTGCGCAGGGTACAATGGATTTTCACTTTGGGCAGCGGCCTATAATCTCGTTCGGATGAGAAATCTTGCAAAAGGCTTAATCGATCCGGAAGGGCCTGAAGACAAATATGCAATTTCTTTACTTTGACACACGCTCTACTGATGGCCGTTCGGCCCTTGTTTCAAAAAAAGATGCTCAGGGACACCGGAGAGAATAACCCGTCATGATTTCAAGGAACGTTTCAAAAAAATTGGTCAGCAAATCGGGGCAAATAGATCCCCGTATTTCAACAGCCTGCTATTATAAGTTGAAACCGTTCGCATAATTCTCGCCTTAAACGATGTTTTTTCTTCCCCATGTTGTTAAATTAGATCCAATTGACGAACTTAACCATTTCAAAGGCAACGGCGCTACTAATTGCCGGCTTTAAGAATCGGAAAAAACCGGCAGATCTTTCTAAAGGTTTTTCAGCACCCCTTCTAATGATTTAGTCGCCTGCCAAAAGGCTGAAACTCCCCTGGGAGCGTAAAGATGAACCTTCAAAATCGCCATCCGGATCACCAAAACCTCACTCGTCTTTCTTCTATCCATCTTTCCCAAAAAATGCGAATACCTGTGCCGGCAGTTGTGCTGTTCGGCTTCGTGGCTGTGGCTATCCTTGTAGGCAGTTCACTGTTCTATCGGACACAGGAGGTCCAGTTGCGGCAGAAAGCAGACGACGAAGTCCGTGCGGTTGTGGAACTAGATGCCAAACAGATCCAGAACTGGAGGGCCGAGCGGTTGGGGGACGCCGGCATTGTCTCGTACAGCCCACTCGTCGCACAGAATATCGCCGGATGGTTGGCGAATCCCAACGGCAACGAGACGGAACAGATCCTTTTGCATTTTCGTCAGCTTCAAAACCAATATCATTACAGTGACATAATGGTGGTGGATGTCGACGGCCGCGTGCTACTGAGCTTGTCGGGAAGACACAATACAATCGCCGGGGAGGCGAAAGGGTTGCTGGAGGCTGCTCTCCGTGATCAAGCACCTATGTTGAGCGCTCTGCTGCTCTACCCTGGTGAGACTGCCCCATATATGTTCGCTATAGCTCCGGTCAATGCCCGGCAGGGCGATAGGCGAGTATCCGTCGGCGCTGTGGTTTTAGAAGTTGATGCCAGAGAGTTCCTTTACACTGTTTTACACAGTTGGCCTTTGCCCAGGCATTCCTACGAAACACTGCTCGTCCTACGTGCGGGAGAGGATTTCCTCGTCCTCAACGATCTGCGCCGGCAGTCGGACACCGCTTTCCGGCTGAAGGTTCCCCGAAGTACGGTAATCGAACCCGTTGCCACGGGCGCGCAAAATGGAGAAGGCGTCTATGAGGGGCGCGACTACCGAGGTGTTGAAGTGTTCTCGGCAATTGTATCGGTCCCCGGTTCTCCCTGGCTGTTGATAGCTGAACTGGACGCAACGGAGGCTTTATCCACCTTGCGATTTCAGACCCGACTCATTATTGCCCTGGTTGTCCTCATGCTGTCGGCTGTGGGAGGGGGCGTAGCGTTGTTTCACCAACGAATGCAACGCGACCACTTCCGCGCCGCCTACGAGGCGGAAGTGGCATTGAGGAAAAGCGAAGCGCGTTACAGAACTCTTTTCGAGTCTGCCGGAGACGCTATTCTGATAATAAGAGACGGTCGCATCGTCGACTGCAATCCCAGCACTCTCCAGCTTTTCCGCTGTCGCATGGAAGATATTGTCGGAGAAGCGCCCGAGGGACGGTTCTCTCCTGCCCGGCAGCCTGACGGCCGGGACTCGTTTGAAAAGGCCAAAGAGAAAATGGAATTGGTTCTGGGGGGCCTACCTCAGAATTTCGAATGGCGGCATCGCCGGATCGACGGCACGGAGTTCGATACCGAAGTGAGCCTCAATCTGCTGGAGCTGGATGCGCATCCGGCGATACTCGCCATCGTGCGCGATATCACAGAGCGGAAGAAGGTGAGCGAGGCGCTTCAAGCTGTCGTAAAAGCAACGGCCGGAGGCGGCGAAGCCTTCTTCAGCGCCCTGGTTTCACAGCTGGCCGAGGTCCTGGGCGTAAAATACGCTCTCGTAGGTGTGTTGCCGCCCGAAACACCCGGGATGATCCGAACAGTGTCGGTGTGGGCAAAAGGAGAGATCGCTCCGAATTTCGAGTATCCGATGGCAAGCTCTCCTTGTGCCAACCTCTTCAGCCGAAGCATCTGTTATTATCCGGACGGCGTGCAGAACCGGTTTCCCGAAGATAAGTCCCTGGCTGATATGGGTGTTGCGAGCTATATGGGGATTCCACTTTTCTCCGCTTCCGGAGATCCATTGGGGTTTTTGGCTGTCATGAACGACCGGAAAATGGAGAACAGCGATCTTGCCCGGTCGTTGTTGTCAATTTTCGCCGGTCGCGCCGCCGGGGAAGTAGACCGCAAACAGGTGGAGGATGCGTTGCGCGAAAGCGAAGAGAAGTTTTTTGTTGCTTTTAATCACGCTCCGGTTATGGCTGCCATCTCAGAAATGGAAGACGCGACTTTGTTGGATGTCAACGACAAGTACGTCGAAGTTAGCGGCTTCACGAGGGAGGAACTGTTGGGCAAGACCCCCGTCGAGATTGGCTGGCTGAGAGCTGAGGAGCGTATGCGGCTGCTCGAGGCGCTCCATGATAAAGGAAATCTCTCGGATATAGAATCTACTAGATACACGAAGAGCGGGACGCCCGTTCAATGTATATACTACATCGAAGTGGTGACCATCGGCGGAGTTAAGCGACTCCTCACCATGGCGCTGGATATTACGGAGCGCAAGCAGGCTGAAAAAGAAATCCAACGCCTGCTCGCAAAGGTTAGGGAAGATGCCGCCGAGCTGGAGAAGCGTGTTGCAGAGCGTACTGCTCAACTCAAGGAGGCCAATGAGGAGCTGGAGGCGTTTGCCTACTCAGTCTCGCACGACCTCAAAGCGCCCCTTCGCGGCATTGACGGTTACAGCCGACTGCTTCTGGAGGACCACGCCCCGAAGCTCGATGAGGAGGGTCGTTTCTTTGTGGAGACAATCCGCACCGCGACGGGGCAAATGGGGCAACTCCTGGATGACTTGCTGGCATATTCGAGGCTCGAGCGGCGCAAGATGAAAGCCGATTCGTTTCAGCTTCGGTCGTTTGTGGACGAGTTGCTGGTAGTTTTTTTAGGCGAGGTCCGGTCCAGAGGGGTGACGTTGAAATCGTCAGTTCCGGAAACCTTTGTGCAATGCGATGCAGAAGGCCTTAAATTGGCATTTCGTAATGTTATGGAGAATGCTCTAAAATTCACGAGAGAGATCCCTTCCCCGATTGTGGAACTGGGCGCTTACGAAACGGACGACTCCCTGGTCGTTTGGGTAAGGGACAACGGCATCGGCTTCGATATGAAATACCACGACCGCATCTTTGAGATTTTTCACCGGCTGCAAAGAAGCGAAGACTATCCCGGCACCGGCATAGGACTCGCTCTTGTTTATAAAGCAATGAAGCGCCTGGGCGGCCGCGTTTGGGCGGAGAGCAAGCCGCGCGAAGGAGCCACCTTTTTTCTGGAGATCCCGCGATGAAGACAACTGGTCGACCGATCCTGCTTGTTGAAGATAACCCTATAGACGTGGATCTGACGCGACGCGCCTTTGTCCGCCAGAACATCTCTAATACCATCGAGGTAGCGCGAGACGGCGCCGAAGCCGTCGATTGGATCAGGCGTTGGGAAGGTGGTGAACCTCTCCCTGTGGTAATCTTGTTGGATCTAAAATTGCCACGGTTGAGCGGCCTTGATGTTTTGAGGCAGATTAAGTCTCACCCTCGGTTCTCCAACATCCCGGTGATTGTGCTTACTTCGTCTTCAGAAGACTCGGATATAAGGGCTGCCTACGCTCTGGGTGCGAATTCATACATTGTCAAGCCGGTCGAATTCGGTAAGTTCCTTGAGGTTGCCCGGCAGATTAATTTGTACTGGAACGTCATCAATGAACCACCGAGGATACGATGAGAGTTTTATACGTAGAAGACAATTCCATGGACGCCGATCTTATGAGACGTGAGTTGGTGTTTAAAGCGCCTCATATTGTGATTGATTGGGTGAGTACACATTCCGAGGCTGTTGCGAAGCTCGAGGCATGCACCCCGGACAACCCTGCATGGGATTTGGTGCTCGCTGACATGCGCCTTCCCGGCGGCACCGGATTAGACCTCATTTTGAAAACCCAGGAGTTGGGATTACCTATTCCCACGGTGGTTATCACGGGCTCCGGGAGTGAAGAAATTGCTGTTACGGCGCTAAAGCTCGGTGCGTCTGATTACGTGGTCAAAAGGGGCGACTTCCTTGCGCGGATTCCATGGATCCTTGAGAATGCCCGGAGCCGCTATAAAAGCGATATTGCCCGTTTTTCTCACCCCATTCTTATTTTGTACGCCGAACACAACATTGTAGATATCGACTTGACCCGCCGGCATTTTGCCAGTCAGTGCCCTCATATTCGTTTGGAGGCCGTCAATACGGCCGAGGAAGTTCTTCAGCGCTTCTCTTTATCTGAAAATACTAAATCATCCATTCCGAAGTATGACGTCATCCTACTGGACTACCGACTTCCCGATATGAATGCGCTTGATCTCTTCAAGGAGTTGCAGGTTCTTAAGCAGGACCTGCCAGTAGTGTTTGTGACGGGTCAAGGAGACGAGGAGGTAGCCGCACAGGCGGTTCGCCTTGGAGCAATGGACTACGTCGTGAAGAATCCTGGTTATCTGTTTAAACTGCCGCTCGTAATTGAGAATGCTTACCACCGTGCCAAATTAATTAGTGAGCAGGAGGCGTTAAAAGAGAGCGAACAGAAGTTCCGTACCCTCTTTGATTCGGCAAATGATGCAATCTTCATTCTTAGAGACAAACTCTTTTTTGACTGCAATCCTAAGGCATTGGAGATGTTCGAGTGTGATAAAGAAGATATTATCGGTCGCTCACCCGTTGAATTCTCGCCAGAAATGCAACCCGATGGACTTCTTTCGTCTGAAAAAGCTATTGAAAAAATTAAAATGGCCCTGGAGGGCACTCCACAGTTCTTTGAATGGCAACACCTGCGTATGGACGGGGTATCCTTTAATGCCCAAGTGAGTCTAAACAGACTAGAACTTTATGGTGATGCTTTTCTGCAGGCAAAGGTGCGCGACATCTCCGAACTCAAACAGGCCCAAGAGGCTATTGTCAGAGAAAGGATCTTTTCAGACGATATCATCAATTCCCTGCCAGGGATTTTTTACATGTATGACAACAATGGAAAGCTAGTGCGCTGGAATAAAAAATCAGAGCAAGTTACCGGCTATTCACCTGAAGAAATGTGTGGCATGGGAATGCTGGATTTCGTTCCGGAAGCCTACAAGCACTTTGTTTTATCACTCACGCAGTCCACGTTTGATGAAGGAGAGTCTACTGCGGAAGTTCTTTTGCTGACAAAAGATGGCGGGCAAATACCGTACTTCTTCACCGGTCGTCTTTCCACTTTGGATGGCAAGCAATACGTGCTTGGTCTTGGAGTCGACATCACAGAACGCGTGCGAGCCGAGGAGGCGCTCATTGAATCCGAAATTAAGTTCAAGAGCTTTGCAGAGAATGCACTTGTAGGCATCTATCTCCTACAGGACGGTATCTTCAAATATGTAAATCCAAAGTTTGCTCAACTGTTCGGCTACGCGGTTGAGGAACTGAACGACATGTCTTACAAGAACCTGATCCACCAGGAGGACTTGGCCTGGGTCGAGGAACAGCTAAGGAAACGAGTATCGGGCGAAATCGAATTCGTTCACTACACTTTCAGGGGGCTGAAGAAAAGCGGACAGAGTTTCCACGCTGAGCTTTACGCGTCCACAAGCGAGCATAAAGGAAGGCCGGCGGCCACAGGGACTATTCTTGACATCACAGAGCGCAAGAAGGCGGAGGAGGAAAAGGATAAGCTCCAAGCGCAACTGCAACAAGCCCAAAAGCTGGAGGCGATCGGTACCCTTGCCGGTGGAATTGCCCATGATTTCAATAATATTCTTA